>CALUVK010000082.1 GCA_944324205.1 Candidatus Gastranaerophilales bacterium
AGCACCTGATAACATTAATGCGCAAGATGCACCAAGCATTGCAAGTGTATCAGGCTGATTTTGCTGATCATAGCTGAATAGCTGGGCTACAATTTGAATATCATTTCTATATCCTTTTGGGAAAAGGGGTCTTATGGGTCTGTCTATCAAACGTGAAACAAGAATAGCTTTATCACTGGCCTTGCCTTCCGAACGGTTGTAACCGCCCGGGATACGTCCGATTGAAGACATTCTTTCTTCATAATCAATAAGAAGCGGGAAAAAGTCTATCCCTACTCTTGGTTCTTTACTAACTACGCAGTGAACAAATAACATTGTGTCGCCGCAGCGAACAGTAACACTGCCGTTTGTTGATTTTGCATACTTGCCGGTCTCAACGGTAACTGTTTTACCACCGATTTCTAACTGAAAACTTTTTGTTTCCGGTACCATTTTTTCCTTCTTTCTCCGGCTGCTCGAAAGCCGGATTCTTCCATTAATTCTACTAAAATATCTTTCGTTTCTAATTATATTATAAACATACAAAATCCGCAAAATGTAGAAAAATACGAATACATAATGTAAAATTTTTATCTGCATACTGCAAATTAATCTGCTTATGTTATCATAAAAGTAAAAAAGGAGAGTAAATATGCTAACTAAAAATTCATCATTAAAAACAACATTTACCGGTATCGATTTTTCAAAGTACAATTCGAAAGTTTCAGATTTTGTAAAAGAATTCTCTTCACGTGCTAATCAACCTGGTAAATTTTTAAATTGGGTAAATCTTCCACAAGAACAAATTAAAAGATTGGATGACATTTATTCTTTAGCGGAAAAACTTAAGGCACAAACAGGCGTTGATAAACTTAGTGTTCTGGGTATCGGCGGTTCTAAACATACAGTAGAACATATGTTGGGAATTAACGGATTGAACATTTGCGGAAATAAAATACTTTTCTATTCTGATGTTGATTCAATAAGCTTAGAAAGATTTTTAGCAAAATTAAATAACGACGTTTTATCATCAAACTATATGATAGCTTCAAAATCCGGATCTACTTTTGAAACAAAAGACGGTTTTTTAAGAATTCAAAAAATGCTGGAAGATGCTTATACAGCTAAAGGTCAATCTGCAGAAGAAGCCAAAAAGTCTGCTTCAAAACACCTTATAGCTGTTACTGACAAAAACCCAGAAAAAAGTGAACTAAGAAGAACCTCTAATGAAAACGGCTGGCTCGGTGATTTATATATTCATGATGATGTTGGCGGAAGATTTTCAGCCTTTGATGATCATGCACTATTCACACTTGCTTATGCTGGTATGGAAAAAGAAGATATGAAAGCAATGCTTAATTCTGCACAAGAAATCTCATCTCTTTCTCTTTCTGCTGATTTAGAAATGAACGACGCTCTTAAAGAAGGCATTTTCTGGGCAGACGCTAAACTTAACGGGATTTTACCGTCTGTACACCAATATATGGGTTCTATGTTTGAAAATACCGTCTATTGGCATGCTCAAATGCAAAATGAATCCCAAAAAGATACATTAAAACAGATTGCAAAAGTACCTGATGCAATGCACCACTCTGCAGAAGCTCATTTTAATCCGGCAAATAAATTAGTTTTCGCTCTTACAGTTCCTATAGATAATGGCGTTTGTGCAGAAAATGCAGAAGCTTATATTGGAGCACTAACAAAATCATATGAATCAACTGGCGCATTCTTTAAAGAATATGTTGAAACATCTAAACTTGGTTTGACTCCTGAAGCTGCAGGCGCAGTTACTCAATTAAGAGCTTTCGCTACTGTTTATCAGGAAATTGTAGAAGCTGTAATGCAGAATAAAACACTTCCAGAAGTTTTAGACAGTGTACTCCAGCCACATGTAGAATTCTATAAAAAGAATCTTAAAGGCGGAGTTGTGATTCCGGGAAGAGTTTCATAGCAAATAAAGCGTTAAAACTCTAAATAAAAACAAGCCAATATTTATTGGCTTGTTTTTTATAATTTCATCTTTGCCATATTTATAACCCATCCGTCAGAACGAAAATGTGCATAATTGTTTTTTCCACGGTATTTTTCACCTTTCGGGCTTGTTTCAAGCCAAAACTCCAATATACTTAAAGCTTTTTTTAGAAGTTTATATCCATATTTTTCAACAAGAGAACCATATTGGGCAGGAGTGAGAATTACCAATTTTATATCCGGAATTGATGCTTTAATATTTGTATCATATTTCGGACGTCCGCCTTTTCTTCCATTTTTTATACTTGTTAAACATCTATTCATAATATTCTCCTCCTTCTTGTGGTATTCCAAATTTTCTTACAAGTTCAATTACGGTTTCTTTCATGCGACATTTGCCCCTATTAGGTGCAAAATAAATCTTGTATAAATTACATTTTGAACATTTACATCCCAATTTATAACAGTCAATTGCTGTCTGGGTCCATGTTTTTGTAATTGTCTCACTACATGATACATTGTATCGATAATTCATTAAAACTACCCTCATCCCACTGATTAGATATTTGACATTAATAAAAATGTATGTTTAAATATCAAGTATAAGCATACATTTTTGTACTATTGTAAGATAATATGAGACATGTGTCAAGTATTAATTTATATAATTTTGGTGAAACAATGAAACTTGATGAATTAATTAATATAATAACTAATAGAGCTGACATTCCGGTTAATCAATCTTTACTTGCAGAAAGTCTGGGAGTAACAAGACAAACAATAAGTAATAGAATTAAAAATGAGAGTGAAGTTACCGTAAGTGAATTAAAACGTGTTGAAGACTTCTTTAATATTAGTTTGTTTAAAAGTGAAATGTCAGCAGAAGAAGATATCACATATATTGATTATTATACAGATGTCTTTGCTAGCTGTGGTACCGGCAGTATAGTATTTTCAAGCGAAAAAACAAAACTCCCGATAGCAGTCTCAATGATTAGCGGATACTCCAAAAATAAACTTTATTCTATGATTAACGCATCCGGCAATAGTATGGCTCCGACAATTGATAATGGCGATAAATTGATTGTAGAACACTGGAATGGAAGTCAAATTCAAGATAACAAAATTTATGTTTTTTGTTATAATAACGAATTTTTTGTAAAAAGACTTTCTAAAAATCTTGACGAAATAATTATTAAATCTGACAATCCTGAATATAGAGTAAGAACAATAAGCGAAAAAAATGCGTCAGATTTAATACTGATAGGCAAAATTGTAGCTATGATAAAACAGTTGGATTGACTTTATATACCATTTGGCGTTAAATAAAGCTATGAAGATTATTATTTTCGGAGCAAATGAGCTTGGATTAATGATAGCATCCGAGTTCTATACGAATAATGATATTACTGTAATAGATAATGAAAACTATAAGATTGAAGCGTTTAATAAGCTGGATGTAGGGTTTATTTCAGGAAACGGTTCTAATATTGAAGTCTTAAAACAAGCAAATGTAAAAAATGCTGATGTTTTTATTGCGTGTACTTCTTCTGACGAATTAAACATTGTAGCCTGCCTCACAGCAAAACGTATTAGCAATATTCGAACAATGTGTTTCGTTAGAAAAGAAGAATATAAATCATCATTGGGTCTGGCTAAAGATGCTGAATATAATTATGATTTCTATATTGATAATGTTATCTGGCCGGAAGAGTTAATGACACAGGAAATCTTTAGAATTATTACTGTTGCAAAAGCTCTGGATGTTGAGAATTTTGCAGACGGCAGAGCAAGACTCTTAGAATACAAAATTGCCCGCAACTCAATGCTTGTAAATAGTATGGTTAAGAATTGCGAGTTTCCAAAAGATACTTTGATTGTCGGCATAACCCGAAGCGGAGAATTATTTATTCCTAATGGTGAAACTGTTTTACACGAAGATGATAAAGTTATATTTATGGGACTATCGCATTCTCTTGACGTTCTTGCCGGCAGATTTTTCCACGAAAAAGAATTTGTAAAAAGGGTTGTAATTATTGGCGGCGGAAATGTCGGACTAAAACTTGCAAAAAGCCTGGAAGATTTAAAACTCAATATTAAAATTATTGAACTTGATGAAAAAAGATGCGAATATCTGGCACATGAGCTTGATAATACACTAGTAATAAATGGTGATGGCACGGATATTGAGCTTTTAAACGAAGAAGAAATCGCAGAAGCAGATGTTGTAGTAAGTGTTACGAATAATGATGAGAAAAATCTTCTTTGCTCTTTACTTCTAAAACACATGGGAGCTGGAAGGGTCATCTCGAGAGTCTCAAAAAGTATAAACGCACCTTTGTTTGAAAAAGTTGGTATTGATATTGCAATTTCATCAAGAACCGCTGCTCTGAACGAAATAAAAAACTGTATTGAAGAAAGCAACATTGATATTCTTGCAACGGTTGAAGAAGGCAAGGGAGAAGTTCTTGTTATTGAAATACCGGAACAATATGAAGCAAAAAAAATCATGGATTTAAAACTTCCAGCTAAAGCAATCGTCGGGGTTATACAGAGAAGAAAAAAGATTATTATTCCAAATGGTGCAACTCAGGTTATGGGCGGAGATAATCTTATTATATTTACAACCAGCAGTAATGCTTCTTTAATCAGAGAATTCTTTGAGGAGATTTAATGAGATTAACTTATTTAGCATACTCGTTTAGTCTTACAATAATGTATTTCAGCCTGGTTTTGCTTGTTCCAATATTTGTTGCTTTATATTATAAAGAGTTTGATGCAGTACTTCCTTTCTTAATTGCAGCAGCTACAGCTTTTTTTATATCAATAACTTTAAAAAAATTGGTAAAAGGTATTGATAAAATTAAGTCTATAAACGATATAAAAAAATCAGAAGGATTATGCGTTGTAACATTTTCCTGGCTTTTTGCGGGAATTATGGCTGCCATACCATATTTATTTTTTGGAATAACCCCAATTGATGCACTTTTTGAAGCAACTTCTGGAATCACAACAACCGGTTCAACTATTTTAACCCATTTTAACTATCCGCATGCAGTATTTTTCTGGCGCTCATTCACTCAATGGCTTGGCGGTATGGGAATTATCGTACTGTTTATTGCAATACTTCCGCAGTTTGCAATTGCAGGCAGACAGCTATTTTTTGCAGAAGCTCCCGGTCCTACGGAAGACAAATTTACCCCAAGAATTAAAAATACAGCTGCTGCATTGTGGAAAGTTTATGCAGGATTGACAGTATTAGAAATAGTTTTACTTAAACATGCTGGAATGAGCGGATTTGAAGCTGTATGTAATTCACTCGCTTCAATATCCGGCGGAGGACTTTCACCCAATGCTATGAGCATAATCGGATTTTCTAATACAGTTCTTTGGGTTACAACATTTTTTATGTTTTTTGCCGGCGTAAGCTTTAATTTACAATACAAAGCCTGGACAAAACTTAATCCTATGTTACTTTTTAAAAATGAAGAATTTCGTATTTATTTCTGGTTTGTAATTATTATTTCCCTGGTCTTAAGTGTCTCTTTACATTTTAATATGCATTTTGGAGTTTGGGATAGTATAACTCATGCATTTTTCAATATTTCAACTCTCATTTCTTCTACAGGATTTTGCAGCGACGATTTTATTCACTGGGATTACGTAAGCAAAGTTTTATTATTTACTTCTATGCTTTTTGGAAGCTGCGCAAGCTCTGCAGGCGGTGGATTAAAAGTTATGCGTTGGCTTCTTGTATTCAAGATTATGAAAGCTGAGATGATGAAAATTTTGCACCCCAAAGCTGTATTTGATATCAAAATCAGTGATTATTCTGTTCCCAAAGATGTTCTTTATCAAACTTTAATGTTTGTATCTTTCTATTTTGCAATAATTGCAATTTCAGCGTTTTTATTAGCAATAGTAGAAAAAAATACCGTAACAGCAATAACCGGTGCAGTAAGTGCTCTTGGAAACATCGGCCCCGGATTTGGTGCGATTGGACCGCTTGCGAGTTTTGAGCCGCTTCACTGGTTTTCAAAAGTCATATTAATTGTAGATATGTTTGTAGGCCGTCTTGAACTTATCCCGTTTTTAGTACTCTTCCAGAAAGATTTGTGGATTTTCAAGAATTAGCTGATACAAATTTCAGGTATACTAAAATTTACGATATATTGCCAGTAAGTTTACAATTATTCTTCTATGCGGTATATAATTAGATTATGGGAAAAAAATTTGAAATAGTTTCTAAATATAAGCCCGCAGGAGATCAGCCAAAAGCAATTAAGGAGCTCGTTGACGGGTTAAAGGCCGGGGATGATGCGCAGACACTTTTAGGGATTACAGGGTCGGGGAAAACTTTTACTATTGCTAATGTTATTGAACAAATCCAGAAGCCGACTTTGATTATTGCGCACAATAAAACGCTTGCGGCACAATTGTATAATGAATTTAAGGAACTTTTTCCTAATAATGCAGTTGAATATTTTATCAGTTATTATGATTATTATCAGCCGGAAGCTTATATTCCGAGAACTGATACATATATTGAAAAATCCGCGAGTATTAATGAAGAAATTGACCGTTTGAGACACAATACAACCAGAAGCCTGTATGAAAGAGAGGACGTAATAATTGTTGCATCTGTAAGCTGTATTTATGGCTTGGGGCTTCCGGAGAGTTATTTCAAGGGTACGATTAAAATTTCTGTCGGCGATACTCTTGACAGAGCCGATTTAATTAAGCACCTTGTTATGACGCAGTATACAAGAAATGATTTAGTGCTTGAGCGCTCAACTTTCCGCGCAAGAGGCGATATTTTAGAAATCATGCCTGCGTATGAAAAAATTATTACAAGGATTTATTTTTTTGGAGATGAGATTGAAAAAATCGTAAGGATTGATAATCT
>CALUVK010000083.1 GCA_944324205.1 Candidatus Gastranaerophilales bacterium
CGTGTTGACGCCAAATTTGTTAACAAAAAGTCTCTTGAAGGCTTGATTAAAGCCGGAGCTTTTTCCAATATAGAAAAGAGCCGTAAGCAGTTATTTGATAATATAGAACACATTCTTGATGTAACTTCAAAAGAAGCTAAAGATAAAGCAATGGGACAAGTTAGCCTGTTTTCTGTAATGAGTCAGGATGATGATTTCACAAATGCCCAATATCAGCTCATCGGAAGTGATGCTGAATATACTGATAAAGAAATTCAGCAATTTGAAAAAGAATTTTTGGGTTTTTATGTAACTTCGCATCCTCTATTTTCAATAAGAGATAAAATGCAATTTTTAATGACACACAGAATTTCGGAACTTGCAGCTCTAAAAGAAGAAACAGAAGTTACAATATGCGGACTTATAACTGCAACAAGGCAGATACCAACAAAAAAAGACCCGACAAAATTTTTGAGATTCGTAACAATAGAAGATTTGACAGGAAAGGTTGACTGTGTTTGCTTCCATAAAAAGTTAATGGAGTTTGGAGATATTCTACAGCAGGAAAATAAAGTTGTAATTACAGGTAAAATCCAACATAGAGGTGAAGACCAAATTAGTCTGCTTATTGATAACGTAAAATCGGTTGATAATTCGAATATTGTTACGGTAAACCTCAAAAAAGAGGTTAAGTATGAAGAATTGTGCGGAATAAAAGATGTTTTGGCCAAACACCATGGTGATGACCCTGTTATGTTCAAACTTCCGCCGGTTGATGGTTATAGTACAAGAATACTAACTTCTCCTACGTTTTGGGTAAATTCAACCAATGATTTAGTTAATCATATGCAGCAGCTTTTTTCCAATGAAGTAGATGTTTCTATAAGTTCACTTGATAAACCATTAGAAGTTTAGCATTAAAATATAAAAAATTAGTTGTAAAAATTTTTTGTTTTTGGTAATTTAATTGTGTGTGTTTTATATTTATTTAAAACATTTGTAACAATATGTTAAGTACATGCTAAAAAACTAGCAAAAAAATATTTTTTAAGGACTTTTAATATATAGAAGACCAGATGGGGTTCGTATGATTAAAGCAATAAATCCAGCATTTAGTAATGTAAAGTTCGGGACACAACCTAATGAAGAAAAGCCGGCAAGACCGGAATCCAGGATATTACCTAACACTTTGCAGACTAGAATTTCACAGAAATTCCATAAAACATCAAATGCCTTTTTGGAATATCCGATTAAAGGTTTAAAAGGTGATGTCAACTCTGATTTTTATGAATTTCTTTCAATGGGTATAATTCCTTATCTGGCAGGCAGTGCAATGTTTATGCTCATGTTTAATATGATTGGGAAATTAGACCCCAAATCAAAGGTTCTTGCAGGCATGAACGGCAAAAAAATGGCGCTGGGGGTTGTGCTTTATGGCTTATTCAAGACCTTATCAAATGATTTAGTAACACGTCCTGTTTATTGGGGAACGGGAGTGGATTTAGAGCTTCCGGTAGAACATGTTTATTACCCGCTTCCTACAGAACCTGGCGAAGCTGCAAATATTATGCCACAAATCCAGCAGAGAAAAGTTTATGATAGCCGTGAATTCTTCAGAAAAGATTTAATTCAAAAGGATATCGGAACATCATATTATGATAAAGTTGCTAAAAAGCTTGGTATGGGTGAAAACCTTAATGATTCAACAACTGAGACAACTCCTATCATTCAAAGCATAGTTTCAATGACCAAAACAGCAAAAAGTCTTTCTTCTTATGCCTGGGCTGGCGTTGGAGTTGGACTTGCCGTTCAAGATTCTTGGAATGATTTCTTTGATGCAATAAAGAATAGAAAACGCCACGTTGCAAAACCCGGCGAAAGTTTCTTTAACAAAATGGGAAACCGTATGAAGAATATGGGCACAAATTTTGTTGATATTTCAAAAACTTTCGGAAAATCTTTTGTCAAATCTTGGAAAACAATGTGGACAGGCAAAGAAGGAACTACAGGATTTATGAAACATGCCGGTAAAGCCTGGCTTCTTCTTACCGGTGCTTTAACTGTCGGAAGCACGGCTAACGTTATATATAGAGCCCGCAAGATGGGAAAAGAATCAACAAATAAAGTAATAGATAAAAACAAAGAAAGTACGGTGATTTAGTATGGCAATAACTCCGGTTCAAACAAATGTAGATAATACTAAGTCTCAACACATCCCATACAAGGATGCAAAAGGTGCTGTTAATACTGATAACAATTTAAAACCACTTCCTGCAAAAGGGCATCTGGTTCATGATACGGTTTTATCTGTTCCCAAATTTTTCTTCAAAGATATAGCTTACGATATGAAGGCTGTAAAAGATGGTTTTATGGGCAGAGCTAATGACCACCAGACAGGACGTTTAAATGATGTAGGATTGAAATTAGGCGGTATCGGAATTGCTACATATTTGGCCTCAAGAACAACGAATCCGATGTTCAGAATTATGGAATATGTAGGGTTAGGTACATTCTTAGCATCTATGTCATTATTCCCGAAAGCGTTTATTAATGTTCCGTCAAGACTTGTACATGGATTTTCCATAGGTAAAGAATATATAGATGATCAAGGACGTAAAAAATCTGTATTCCAGGATAGCAATTATATACCGTTTGATATGTACAGAGGTGAATATCCTGGTGAAAATCTTGATGTTATTGCGGACAGAATGGGAATTCCAAGAGATTTAAAAAACCGTAATGAGCTTACTAAAGAACAAATGAGAAAGATTGCAACGCAAAATAACACTTTGTGGATGTTAACAGCAGGTTTTGCAACTCCAGTAATGACGGCTCTTATTTGCTGCGGATTAGAAAAACTTATTGCACCAGCTTTGGAAGTCGCAAGAAACTATGAACACAATAATAAAATTTCTCATCTTCTTGAAAAAACCAATAAGATGTCAGAAAATCTTGCAGATGTTAGCGATAACAAACTTAGCAAACAAGTAACTAAGTTATTGAATAATTATAAAGGTAAAGAGCTTCCTAAAGCTGAGTTCGACAATCTTGTCGATTTAATCGCAAAAGATTTAGACTCATACGCTAAAGATGGAATTAAAGCCGATTTAACAAATATTTTAATTAACGAAAAGAAAGCTTTTGTCCTTAATAAAAATTCAGCAGATGAAATTATTAATATGATTAAAGCCGGTTTGCCGATGCAAAATAAACAGAGCCTGGAAAGAGTTTTTGTTCCGTCTGCTTCAGAATTGGAAAACATCTTTAAAAACAATGAACGAGTAACACCGGAAGAATTACAAAATATAAAAGGTAAAATTAAAGAATTATTTGATAATAAAATTGCAAAAGAGCCTACAGATATGCAGGCATATTTGAAATCAGTAAGAAATAATGTAGTTGAGAAAATCTCAAAGAAAATTCAAACAACAGCATCAAGGCTTGTTACGGAAAACGATATTAATGATATTACAAACCTTGCGAAAGTCATGGGAGAATTTAAAGCAAACGCAAAAGCTCTTGACAAGAGCAAAGTGTTTAAAATCGGATACGCGCCGGAAACAGTTCTTGCACGTTCATACGCTAATTTTGAAAGAACATTGCTTGATGCTCTCGGTATTAAATACAAAGACTTAAAGCCGATTAGAGAATCCAAAGAATATGCAAAAGAATTTCTTGACAAGAAATTAACAGAGCTTGCAAAAGATGAAGCTAAGTATCAAGATGCAATCAATAAACTTGGTAAATCTCTTGCAGAAATGGAAATAAAACTTAATGGGAAAGTCGCTAATGAGTCTGCATTAAAAGATTTGATTACGGCCATTGAAAATAATTATAACAAAACAGCGAAACGCCTGGGCGAAGCAGGGCGATTTAAAAATACGATTGATATGCTTGTAAAAGAAGATGTAAAGACTTTATCAACATCTCTTAAATCAAAAGAAGATTTATTTGATTTGCTTGACGGTTTGAGAAAGGATAAAACAGGTTCTTTCAGTGGTATAGAGTATTCAAGGGAAAACGCTAAAAACGTTGGTTCTTCTAAACTGAATACCGTTACAAATATTGTTGAAAGATATCAAGGGGCAAAAAATTCACTCTACAGAATGCTGCACACAATGGATATCTATAAACGCCAAATTCCTGCAAGCGAATATGACAAAAATTTATTAAAAACAGGTAAGAGTGTTTTGTTAGGAGCCACCAACCCTGATCATACATTAAAACTTGACACCGAAATAAATGCGGAATTCTATAAAGATTTAATGAATAATATTTGGAATAGTAACGGTAATACCCCTGAAATCCGTAATGATATTAAAAGCAAAGGTAAAATAGAAAAATCAACAGCCACAGCGTTAGATAGTGTTGACGGTCTTAAGAACGGAAACATAAAATCAAGATTCCAATGGTATATTACAAGATTCAGAAACATTATGGGTAATAATACGATTGATTTTACAAAACCAAACCACACATTAGATTTAAGGGCTCTAAATCAATATGCGCCGGAATCTAAAACAAGAAAAGCGATGTTTGACCTTGTAGCACAAGATCCGATTGATTTAATGCAAAAGGCGGCAAACAGAAGATATAATAACCACAGATGGGCAAGAATAGCCTCCTCAATCTTAGGAACAACTCTAGGCGTTACATTACTCGCTCAGCTTTGTTTCGGTAAGATAAAGAACCCCCACAATTTAAAGAAGCAGGTGAAAGATGATAAGACTGTCTAATATTACATCAACAAACTTTAGAGCATCAAATTATGTTCAGCAGCCGGTTAAAGACGACAAGCAGTCTGATAAATCCATAAAGGATAACGGTGCTACTGATAAATACTTGCAAAATCTTGCATTGATTAATTCTGCCGGAATAAATGATGTAAAAAAAGTCCAAAAAGTGGAGCAAGCTTCTAATGTAAATCCGCCTTATAAAAACAATTTAAAATCTATGATTCAGAATAACGAATCCGTAATGATGGCAATTGTTATGAGATCCTTTACTGCTCAAGATTTGAACGGTGATGATAAAATTACTCTGAAAGATGGGGAAAAAAATGGTACATTCTTAAGTGCAATATCCAGACTTGATGAATTAAAGGATGACGGTATTAACACTATTCACGTACTTCCTATCCACCCACCCGGAAAGAAAAACGCTCAAGGAACTGCAGGATCGATTTACGCACCCAAAAAATATGTAACAGATGAAGGAGAACTCGCGATAGATCCGCTTCTTGTAGATAAAAATGACCCGCGTACTCCGAGTGAACAGTTTAAAGCATTTATTGACGAATGCCATAAAAGAGGTATCAAAGTAATGCTTGATTTGCCGAGCTGCGCGTCAGTAGATATGTTTGAAGCAGAACCTGATTTAATGGCATATGGAAGAAACGGTGAAGACAAGACTCCTCAAGGATGGGAAGATATCAGAATGTTCGAACCTTGGGCAGATGAGTCTTTAAGAACATTAAACCCGAAATTACTTGAGATGCACAAACAATATGTTGATGCCTGCATAGATTTGGGCATTGATGGTATAAGAGCTGACGTTGCACGTGCGAAACCGCCTGAATTCTGGGACATATTAATAAAACACTCTCATAAGAGAGACCCTGAATTTGGCTGGCTTGCAGAAAGCTATACTTATGAGTGTGCATCGCCTATGATTAATATGCCATATGATAGACCTGAACAACTATTAAAAGCAGGATTTGACGAATATTACGGACAATACCATATATTCCAGGATTGGGGTGTTAAAGAGTTTATGGATTATATAAAATTCAATCTTGATTTATCACATAAACTTCCGGCAAGAAAAAGTGTTATCGGCTCGTTCCTGACACACGATGACAGTGCTTCTATGGTTCACGGCGGTGAAAACTTCTGCAAAATGACAACCATTTTGCAAGCAACAATCCCTATGTGCAATCCGTACTTTATTGACGGTTTCCAAACCGGTGATGATTATGACTATAAATACAGAAATACAGAAAATACCGAAACATGGACAGAAAAATATGATTTAGAAACAAGACAATATACTAAAAAATATGATATGAATGAACATAAGAACAGACTGCCGCTGTTTAATCTTTCAAGAAAACCGGGCGGAAATTTCCCTGATATTGAAAGAGTTATGAAGGGTGCTCTGAAAATGAGGGCTGAAAATTCGGATGTTCTAGCCGATCCTAACAGCAGCTTTATTGAACTGGATAAACATGATGATGACAATGACCAGATTATAACATATGCAAGACATAATAACGGCAAAACAATATTAGTAGTTGCTAATAAAAATCCAAACAGAAATTCTTCCGGAACTATAGATATTCCAGGATTAAAAGAAAACCAAAAACTCAAGAATATGGTTCCTGAATACGGTGAAAAGAGCGAATTTCAGGTAAGCGCTAATGAATTAAAACTAAATTTAGCGCCAAATGATGCTTATGTATTTGAAATTGATACACCAAACATAGAAAAAGATAGAAAAGGACATGTTTATAAACAAAAAATAAAAGATAAGGCAGACATTAAATAAACAAATAAATAACCGGTCAAAAAAGCCGGTTATTTTATTATTGTTCTATTTTCCTTATAACCTTTGCAGGATTTCCTACAGCTAAAGAATTCTCCGGAATATCCTTTGTTACAACAGCACCGGCGCCTATTACACATCCGTCGCCTATATTTACTCCCGGAAGTATAATTACACTCCCGCCCAGCCAACAGTTTTTGCCGACAGAAATTGGTTTTGCAGATTCTACAAAAGTATTTCTGGTTTTATAATCCAG
>CALUVK010000084.1 GCA_944324205.1 Candidatus Gastranaerophilales bacterium
ATAATATCCATCATGCATCTGTGATCAGCCCAGTGTCTTTCTTCCCAAGGCATATCATCATCAAGTTCAGGATATTCTACAGTATAACCGTTAATTCCCGGGAAAGTACCTTCAACAGTCCAACCGTCATAAGTTGAAAGGTGAATAGCACCATTGGCATTAGCTGACATACCGGAAGTACCTGATGCTTCGAACGGTCTTAACGGTGTATTTAACCATACATCAGTACCGCGTTTAAGCATGCCGGACAATTGTAATTCATAGCCCGGTAATACTACAACATTCTTTAATGTATGAGAACGGTTCAATAACTTGTTGAACATTTCTTTACCCATAACATCATCCGGATGGAATTTACCTGCGAAAATAATCTGAACTTTATTTTCTTCAAGCAGTTTATTAATTCTATCCTTATCCATTAAGATAAGCCAAGCACGTTTGTAATCAGCAAATCTTCTTGCCCAGGTAATCGTTAATACATCCGGATCAAATCTTTTACCTGCAACATTAGCGATATATTTGAAGAGCTTAACTTTCATTTCACGCTTAGCTGCAAGAAGTTCATCAAACGATTTATCACCGTTCATTCTCTTATCCTGCCAGAAGTGTAAGTTTACAGCATTAGTGATAGCTCTAATCGGGCATCTGCCATCAACCCATTCCCACATCTTGTTAGCAACAAGACCGTGAAGCTGAGAAACAGCGTTTGCAATTCTTGACATTCTTAATGCTGCAACTGTCAAAGAGAAGTTTTCACCGCCCAATTGAATAGCTCTTTCTCTTGAAGCGCCGGCAAAGAAACCGCCTTCCAGTAATGTATCAACCCAGTGAACTTCGTTACCGGCTGCAACTGGAGTGTGAGTTGTAAATACGGTTTTCTTTCTGACTTCTTCTAAATTACCGTTATATTGTCTTAAGAGTTCAAAAGCAGCCGGAAGAGCATGCCCTTCGTTCATATGTACAACATCAAAGTTATATCCTGCAGCTTGAAGTACTCTTATACCTGCAATACCAAGAACAGTTTCTTGAGCAATTCTTATTTTTTCATTTCCGTCATAAAGTTTGTGAGAAATGCTCTTAGCCCAGTCACTGTTTCCGTCAATATCAGTTGTTAACAAGTAAACAGGGCAAGTTCCGAATAATTCAGGGTCTACTCTGAAAGCTTTTACTTTAACTTTTTCGCCGAAAGTATCGACCTCTACTGTGATACCTGTATCAACTAAGAAGTCATAATATTTTCTGATATAAGCTACTTCAACGTTGCCAGCATGGTCGATTCTCTGGTCATAATAACCGTATGACCACAACATAGTTACACCTACCATCGGCATTTGTAAATAACCGGCAGATAACATATGAGAACCTGCCAAAAATCCTAAACCACCTGAATATGTACTAAGTGATTGATCCATTGCTATTTC
The DNA here is from genome assembly GCA_944324205.1 of Candidatus Gastranaerophilales bacterium. Lineage (GTDB taxonomy): Bacteria > Cyanobacteriota > Vampirovibrionia > Gastranaerophilales > Gastranaerophilaceae > CAG-196. The sequence continues at coordinate 1,422 of CALUVK010000084.1, forward strand.
CATTGAGAAATACGCTACGTTTGGTAATGTCATAATTTTTCAACCTTTTCTAATAATGTGTACTACTAAAGGACTAATTAGTCCATTCAAATTATATACCAACAACATAATACATAATCAATATTTTTATCAAAAAACTAATTCTAAAAAACTAAATAAAACTCTAAAAGCCAGAATTTATAAATATTTCAGATTTGTAAAGAAATGTTACAATATAATACTTTAGAATTAGTTCTATATAATTATCCATATTAACTTATTGTCATCAATAGCTCTCGGATAACTTTTGTTGCAACAGCAGTTGAAACTCCGCTTGCATCATAATCCGGCGCTAGTTCTACAACATCTGCGCCTATAATATTAAATTTTGACAAATGTTTAAACCATTTGACTAGTTCATTAAAATTCATCCCGCCTGCTTCCGGAGTTCCTGTGCCCGGCATAATTGATGTATCTAAAACATCTAAATCCACAGTTATAAAAATATTTTTATCCTTAAATATATCTAATTCATTAGTATTGTGAAGCAGCGTATTATATTGCTTCATAAGTTCAAATTCTTCTTTCATGCCAGAGCGAATACCTATTTGTTTAATATTCTCAAAACCTATTATATTTCCGCAATGTCTTATAACAGCTGAATGAGAAAGTGCTTCCCCTAAATATTCTTCTCTTAAATCAGTATGCGCATCAAAATGCACAATAGCAAGATTGTCATAATATTTTGATATTGCTTGAATTTCGGGAAGAGTTACCAAATGTTCTCCCCCGACTCCAAAAACTTTTTTTCCGTCTTTATAAATTTCTTCTACATTTCTTTTAATTAATTCAAGAGATTTGACAGTATTACCTAGCGGAAACTCCAGATCACCTGCATCATGGAAATTGCAATCATTTAAATGTTTATCAAAATATGGAGAATATTCTTCTAACCCCCAGCTGGCAAGCCTTATTTGTTCCGGAGCAAATCTAGAACCTGAACGATATGAAACAGTACCGTCAAAAGGCATACCAAGCATGACTATTTCTGCACTCTCGTATTTTTCATTCTGTCCCATCCAGTTTCTATCTAAAAAAGGTCCTGATAACATAATTTTCTCCTTATTTTTTAAAAATATTATATAATAAACAAAATTCTTGATTTGTAACTTTTTTATTATAAAATTCTATTATGGATGTGTGTGTTAAAAGTACTGGTCTTTCTTTTGGTAAAGCTTTGCCTGCTTGTAAAAAACAAGGTTTTGCTAAAACACTTAATGATGCCAAAAAAGTACTTGGTATAAATAATGGATTATCTTTGCTCAAATTAGACAGTGCAGCATTTCCTCAAACAGCAGATAAAGATACAGGTATTGGAAAGCTTAATTCTCAAAAGGCTCTGGACTGTATTAAATTTCTAACTTTTTATACTGGAACAAAAGCTGCAAAAATATTTCCGTTTGGTCAGCAGACCAAGATTCAGGATAATTATTATTGTCCCTACAATAAGACAGCAATGACAATAGGAGAAGAAAGTATTAATCTTTTTAATCTGACAGATAAAAATAAATATGGCAATATATTGACGGAAGAAGATATTAAACCGTTTGTAATTAACAAAGAACAAGCAGAAATAAATTTTGAAAATGAACTGGGTACAAATGAAAATTATCTTATTTTAAAACCGCTAAAAACAGCCTTTGAAAATTTCAAGAAACATCTCTCCAAACCGGAATTAGAAATTGAATTTGAAAATTATAAAAAAAAGCCGATTGTAAAAGAAAATTATACCCGTCTTGCTCTTTATCCGTTTTTAAAAGATATTGAACCAGATTTATTCATAAATTTTGAAAAATCAAAGAAGAATCAAACAAAGTTTAAGCAATATCAGGAACAATTTAAAAATGAAATAGAATTTTTTAAATTTAGACAATTTATTGCCGAAAAAGAGCATTTTGATGCAAAAAGAAAAATAAATGCAGAAGGTATAAAACTTTTTGGAGATTGTTTAATAGGTTTTTCAAAGCAAGAAGTTTGGGCTTATCCGGATGCGTTTTCCGGCTCTGTCGGTTGGGATTTGCCAGCTTTAAAAGCAAAAGAACTGTTGAATAAAAAACATTTTTTATTTAAACAATCAACTGCAAATAAAATGTTTAACGATAAAATTACTTTTTACTTAGAACATTTTGACGGAATAAGATTTGATGTAGGCTGGTGGTATGCAATTGCAAGAATTGAAAAAGATAACATAGTAACAGAATATGATTTTAAACACAGAGTTTTTGATTACATTGAAAAACAAGCAAAAAAAATTAAGGGACGGAATTTCGATAAGAAAAATTTAATATATGAAATGGACGGTTTCCCTCATCTGTTTTATTGGAATAAAAAACCGATAGCTCCCCTGGAAAATATTAAAAACATTGTAAATGTATTAACTACAGAATATGAACATCGCAGAAACGAATTTGAAATTGATGGCTGGGGATATCCTGCTTTTTTTAAGCATAATGGTTTGAGCGAAGACGAATTAATTATAGGAACTAATAACCATGATGGCGAAAATTTGCGTATTTTAGCAGAAGCTCCAGAAAATGAAACAAAACGTAAAAATTCAATCCCCGTTCTATCATATGTATTAAGAATACCAAGAAAGCAATTAGAGGATTCTAAAGAGTTTATAAAAGCTAAATTCGCTGAATTATATACAACAAAAAATCAATTTTTATTTTTTGTCGATGTATTAGGAGCAGATAAAAATATTGATGACCAGACAACAAATAGCAAAAATTTTCGATTTCGTATAGACAGAGATTTTGAAACCCAATACCATACCGCCTTGCAAGAAGGCAGAGGATTTAATATTATGGAAGCTTTAGGAACAGTTTTAAAATCACGGCGTTTAAATGAAGAACATCCGGATTTGTATAAAGATGTTTTGTATTTTGCTAATTATTTAAGACAGCCTGGAGCAAAGACAGAAGCTGATGCTAATAAAGAATTTGCAGCAACAATTTAAGTCATTATTCAGTATTAACAATACAAAAGGATTTATCGAGGAATTCCGACATGAACATCTTTACATTTTGTCATACTAATTGTATGATTATAATAGATTGGAGGAATTTTGGCAGAGAAATTCAAAATACAAGGTGGAGAGACTCTTAAGGGTGAAGTTTCAATAGGCGGAGCCAAAAATTCTGTCCTTAAGCTCCTTGCGGCCAGTATTCTTGTCAAAGGCAAAACAAAAATTTATAATGTACCCCGGCTTACAGATGTTGATATAATGCTTAATGTGCTTTCAGATTTGGGAGCTTCATATATATACGATAAACAAGAGAAGTCTGTCGAAGTTGATGCTTCCAATATAACTTCAATTACTGCAAAATATGAACTTGTAAGCAAAATGAGAGCTTCTTTTATAATATTAGGTGCATTAATGTCTCGCTGCAGAGAAGCTATTGTTGCCTTGCCTGGAGGATGCGCAATTGGAGAAAGAAGAGTTGATTTCCATATAAAAGGTTTAGAAGCATTAGGCGCCAAAATTAAAATTGAAAATGGTTATGTACATGCAAAAGCTTCCAAATTAACAGGGACTGATATATATCTTGATATCCCATCTGTAGGTGCCACTGAGAACCTTATGCTGGCAGCAGTTTTGGCAGATGGAGCAACAAGAATTCAAAATGCGGCGCAAGAGCCGGAAATAGTCGATTTAGCGAACTTTTTAAATACAATAGGTGCAGATATTTCAGGAGCCGGAACTTCAGAAATTCTTATCAACGGCGTAAAAGCTGAGAGCTTACATGCTGCAGAATACACAACTATCCCTGATAGAATTGAAGCCGGTACATTTATGGCTGCGGTTGTTGCAACCAGAGGAAAAGCTATTATTAGAAATGTTTATCCGGCGCATTTAACGTTCTTTAATGACAAATTAATAAAAATGGGAGCTAATATTAAATTAGTAGAACCTACTACTATTGAAGTCAGTTGTAAAAACCGTTTAAATTCAATCAATTTTGTTACTCAGCCATATCCGGGCTTCCCGACAGATTTGCAGGCAATTGCAATGACACTTTTGACAACTGCAAACGGAGTCGGAATAATTACGGAGAGTTTATACGAGAATCGTTTTATGCAAGTTCCTGATTTAAGAAGAATGGGCGCTGATATACATCAGGATCGTAATCATGCAATTATTAAAGGTGTTAAAAATCTTACAGGTGCAATTGTTGCTGCAAGTGATTTGAGGGCAGGAGCAGCTCTTGTTATTGCCGGACTTATGGCGCAGGGGGAAACCATTGTTGAAAAGCTGCATCATATAGACAGAGGTTATGAAGAATTTGAATATAAAATACAAAAACTTGGTGGTAAAATCTGCAGATACGATGAGATAGCCGGTAATTTAAATCAGTCAGCTGTACTAAATAAAGAAAAGGGGGTAATTAATGAGTCCCGCATATAAAAGATGGTATGATCATGACCCTAAACTTTTAGAAGTTATTGAATTATTGAAGAACTATCAGAATGAACTCAGAGAGCATGCTGTGGTTTTTCTTGATAAACTTGAACAAAAAGTTTCTAAAGAAGCTTTAGATAGATTTTATGATCTTGTAAAACCCGTAAATGGTAATAGATGGTACGACAAAGATCCAATTATATCCAAAACCGTTGAAATTTTGCGTGTCGTTCCCCCGGAAGTTCAGAACGCCTGTGCTGAAAGATTTATTTCTGCATTAAAAGAAATGGGTATTGAATACGAAAGCCCTAATCGCAGCTAAAAAAATTTTATGCTTAAGTTCGTATTTTTATAATATTAAGCTGAAAATTTTTCTCTATTTTACTATATTGAACGTATTTATGATAGTGTTATAATTGAGTAAGGAAAAGAGCTTTTAATAAAAGCTAGTGAGGAATATAATGCTGGTTCATAAAATAGAAGAAGTTAAGAATATCGTTAAAACTTGGAAAGATGTTAAAATTGGACTTGTACCAACAATGGGAGCTCTGCATGACGGACATTTAAGCTTAATAAAAAAAGCTAAAGAAACTTGTGATAAGGTTATTGTATCCGTTTTTGTAAATCCTATTCAATTTGGTCCTGCAGAAGATTATGATAAATATCCGAGAACATTGAACAAAGATTATGAATTATGTACAAAAGAAGGTGTTGATTTGGTATTTGCTCCCACGCCTGCTGAAATGTACGGAGAAGGGCAAAAGCTTTCCAACGACACTTTAACTTATGTATGTCCTCCGTTTTTTTATGTAAATAAACTCTGCGGTAAAACCAGAACCGGACATTTTGACGGAGTTTG
>CALUVK010000085.1 GCA_944324205.1 Candidatus Gastranaerophilales bacterium
TTTGGAACATCCGCAATCGGCGCAAAACCGCCGGACATATCGCCGTTTATGGTTGCATAGCCCATATATAGTTCGGATTTATCCGAAGTTGCAATCGGAATACAGGAAGGAAATTCATTGCTTATTCCCCACAGGAACATCGCTCTTGAGCGAGCCTGAATATTATCCGGGGTAAATGAGGTTTTATATCTTCCATCCCAGTTTTGTTCAACTTCTGAAAAAAGTTTGTTCAAACATTCGGTTGTTGTTTCAATCATAGGTTTAATTGAAGCTTCCGTAAAGTTTATACCGAGGTTATGTGCAAGCTCTTCCGCATCTGAGCGGCTCTCTTTGCTTGTAATTTTAGACGGCATAGAAATTCCGTATACATTTTCTTTTCCGATAGCATCAGCAAGGAGTACAGCACAAACGGTTGAGTCCAGTCCCCCTGAAAGCCCGAGAACGGCACGTTTAAAGCCGCATTTTCTAAAATAGTCCCGTATTCCCTGGATAATTGTTTTATATGTTCTTTCTAAATCTGACTCGTATTCAAGTGTAAAGACTTTTTGCTCGGTTAAAGATTTATCAAGTCCTCTTGTTAAGGGATAAATTTTTCCGGTATTATTGAGTGGGTTTACTATTAAAAGCTGCTCTTCAAAGGATTTTGCCCTTGCAATTAATTCTCCCTCAGAATTGAATACGCGGCTTGAGCCGTCAAAAGAGCTGTTATCGATTGCGCCTACCTGATTTACGTATACAATCGGGGTTTTGTATTTTTTTGCAATAAAAGAAAGCATATTATGTTTTAACTGTTCTTTTTTGGCTCTGGTTGGTGATGCGGAGCAATTAATAAATATTTCTGGATTTTCTTTCGCAAGCTCATCTATAGGATCTTTTTCGTAAAAATGTTTTCCGAAAAATTCTTTGTTATTCCAACAATCTTCACAAATTGAAATCCCGTATTTTTCAAACAATTTAGATCGTTTTATTATATTTTCCTTATCTAATTTCCCGAGAGTTTCCGGAGGCTGTACTCCAACAACGGGAGACGGTTCCATATATCTGTAATCATTGAATTCGGAATACGTAGGAAGTAGGGATTTTCTGACTATGCCGTTAATTTTTCCGTCTTTTAGGATTGCAACAGAGTTAAAATATTTTTTCCCTTCTGCTTCTTTTTTGCGCGGTTCAATAAAACCCACGAGTGCTGTTGTGCCTTTCGTAATTTTAGCAAGCCCTTTCAGCCACTTAATATTTTCATCAACAATTACAGGATGCCGGTCAATCGTGTCCTCTATAGGATATCCCATAAGTGCAAGTTCAGGAAACACTATCATTTCAAGACCTATTTTGCATGCATATTTTATATATTTTGCAATCTTTTTTGCATTGTATTCTATATTACCTGCAATAGGGTTAATCTGTGCCATACCTATATAGCCGCCTTTAGAGACAATTGCTCTTATGCTGCTTATTATATTTTCCGGAATTTCTTCTCCGTGTGAAAACTTTTTATCAACAATTTCAGATAGTGTATATAAATTATCAGTCATTCTTTAATTTCTCCTTTTTGATTATACTTTGCTTATATTTTAATTGCAAAGATAAGATTATTAATAAAAATACAAAAAAGTCATATTAATATGGTACAATGCTTAAATTTTATAATTGTAAATAAATTTTTGCTCGTTGTATAATAATATGTATTATGGGGATTAGAAGAGCTCTAGTTTTAATTTTTACATTTATATTTTTATGCTGTCCCTGTTTTGCAATAAAAATAGGACTTCAAACTCATGTAAACAAAACTTTTATAGGCGCATCAACCCCTGCCCAAATTATTAACTGCGATACAAATAAATTAATATTTGTTATGGAAAAGATGAAAGGTTATGAGATGAAACCATATCGCGGAGTTATTGCAATAAAGGTTGACGGGCAGTGGAAAAAAATGAAGGCAAGCAAAATTGTAATAAAACCGGAAGAAAACGGATTTGTAAGCGTAAAAAGAAAATGGTATCGAGGACATTTTAAAGTTATAAATGACGGAATGGGTTTAACTGTTATGAATGATATTCCGCTTGAAAAATACCTGCGCGGCGTTGTCCCTTCAGAAATGCCTTCCGGTTGGGAACATGAAGCCCATAAAGCTCAAGCAATTGCTGCCAGAAGTTATGCTATTGCAAATATGGGTAAACGTGCAAAATACGGCTATGATTTAAAAGACACACCGGAAGATCAGGCATACGGCGGAGCAAGTGCCGAAAAATCAAATACCAATGATGCGGTTTCTGAAACGGAAGGCATAGTTCTTGTATGTCAGGGAAAAATTGTTCCCGCATACTATTCAGCATCTGCAGGCGGAAAAACCAGAACCGGCGGTCAGGTTTGGTCGGCAGATTTGCCGTTTCTTAAATCAGTCCCCTCTTTTGACGACGGAATTAAGAAGAATGGACATGGAGTCGGTATGAGCCAGTATGGAGCTAACAATCTGGCAAAAAGAGGATATAACGCGTATCAGATTTTAAAATATTTTTATGCAAATACAAAATTTGCAAGAGTTAGGAGCCAATATTAAAGACGAGGTTTTAGGTATGAAAAAATTTATCTATATATTATTGTTTATCCTTTTTATTAATTGTCAATCATACGCAAATATTGCAGATTATAATGCTATACAAACACATGTTGATAGTGTTGGAGTAAGGCTTCTTAATTTTAATAAAATTCCCAAACGTATTGTTTTTACTTATAGTGATGAAACTAAGGCTGATTTAAAACAAAAATATAAAGCCTTGAAAAACCGCCAAATAATTGTTTATGGAAAACAATATCAATTTATACAAACAGATGATGAACTTGCGGGAATGCTTGCCAGAGAAATTGCCACAGTAATGAAATCGTACAGCGGTATGTGGGGGGGGAGTGTTGATGCTGTACAGGTTGCGCTGAGTTCAAAAAAATTCGAAACGGTTGCAGATAAAAGGGCGGTTGATTATATGGTCAAAGCAGGTTATAATCCGCTGGGCTTGATTGTTTATATTAATAAGACATGTCCGCAAAAAAGGCAGGATGTAGTTGCACGGCATAATTTAACTTCCAAGCGTCTCGCTAGAATCTATGAATACATTACATACAAATATCCTGAATACCTGAATGATAATGAATACATAAATAACCAGTATTATCAAAACTTTTTACTAAATTCCATAGAAAACAGAAGGAGACTTGAGAATAAATTAAAAACAGGTACTGTTGGAGAAATTGATTATGAATAAATATATTCTAATAATCTTATCTCTATTTATAAGTTTATCAGTTTTTGCGGAAACGTTACCGTATAATTTTTATGATACTACCCGTGTTCCGATACGGCTTTCAATTGTTAATGAAATTTCGACGAAAGATGCTCTTACGGAGGGGCAAAATATTGAACTTAGAGTAATAAAAGATGTTTATTATGAGGGGAAAACTCTTGTACGCAAGGGCGAACTTGTAAATGCAAAAATTGAAACAATTATAACGAGTGGAATGAACGGTTTTCCGGCTGAAATTATAGTTGACGATTTTGAGATTCCGAATATACCAGATTCAAAGCTAATGAGTACTTATTATAAAAAAGGACAAAACAGGTGTCTTTGGGTATATCCTCTCAAATGGTCATTAACATTGATACCGTTTGTTGGTTCTTTGACCAATCTTATTAAGGGCGGACACGCTAAAATCAAAACAAAAGATGTTATTACAATATATTACTATCCGAACTGGAAATAAAAAGAGGTTAAAAATGAAAACAGCACAAGTATATAATAACAAAATTATCATAAAAGATATGGAAGATATAAAGCTTGAAAATAGAAAAGGTGCAATAGTAGAAGTTTTAGGCTGCGGGCTCTGCGGCTCTGATATAGTTAAATTCAAGCATAATATTGTACATAACGGGGCTGTTTTAGGGCATGAAATTGTTGCTCGAATACTTGAAATTAATTCAGATACTAATTTTAATATTGGTGATAAAATTGTAACATCACACCATATTCCCTGCGGAGAGTGTAATTATTGCAGACACGGGAATGTATCTATGTGTTTGCATTTTAAAAACACAAACATTATTCCAGGGGGTTTTAGTGAAAGAGTTTTTGTATCTGAGGAACACTTAAAGAATGTAGCAAGAAAGATCCCCGAAAATATTATAGATGACGAAATTTCTTTTTATGAACCTCTTGGATGCTGTATAAGAGCTATAAAAAGATGCAATCTTCAAGAAGGCGATTCTGCTTTAATTGTAGGTTTAGGCTCAATTGGACTTCTTATGGGAGAAGCGTTGAAAGCTTTAGGGTACAAAGTTTACGGATGCGATTTTATTCCGGAGAGAATATCTCTTGCAAACAAAATGGGTATTCAATCTTTTAACTCAAGAAATCTCGATGAATTTGATACAATAATAAAAGAACTAACTCAATATTATGGTGTAGATGCTGTGTTTATGACTTCTGGTGCGGATAAAGCTATTGATACTGCATTAAAAGTAGTACGGCAGGGAGGAAAAATTCTTGTATTTTCAAGTACCCCGAATAATAATGGTTATCCCAATAATGAAATTTATTATAAAGAACTTACTGTAATGGGGAGCTATTCACCGTCTCCGGCCGATTTAAATGATTCATTTGAGCTTTTGATTACCGGAAAAGTTAATGTTAAAAATATAACAACAACTTATTCTTTGGAAGATATTCAACAAGCTTTTGATGATACAATTTCTAATAAAATTTTTAAAGCTTATATTAAAATTGCAGAATAATTTTGTATGTAAAATTATAGTTTGGGTTTTAAGTTTATATATAAATTTGCCAGTTTTAGGTTGTAATGTGTTATATAAGCAGTAATAGTGTGTTAAAGAATGATTTTTATCTGCGTTATTCAATTTAAATTTTGAAGGGATGAAGGAATAGAAAACAATTATAATTTTTTAAAATAAAAATATTCATGTAATAATATAGTGTATAGAGTTGTAAAACTAGTAAAAAACATAGTATGAATATGAGAAAATTTATATTGTTAATATTTTTGTGTTATAGTTTTTTCTTTTTTTTAGGAAGTACTTTAGCACCTATATTGGCATATTTAAAATATTACGAATTATCGGCAGTCTTGACTTCAACTTATATGTTTTCATGCCATCAACAGCCAGACAGAAGTTTTTGGTTATTAGGTTATCCGTTGGCTTTATGTTGCAGGTGTTATGGATTTTATTTAGGGGTAATTATAACATCTGTTCTAGCATTTTTTAACAAGCTTAAAATAAATTTGAATATATTTCTATTAATATTTGTACTATGCATTATAGATATAATTATCAACTATGTTACTGGACCAAGAATGAATACAGGTAATATAACAAGATTTATAATGGGTTTACTTATGGGATTGTTATTTATTACAGGATTAGATTATGTACTCAATTTTAAAAAGGAGAAGGAAGAATGAAAATTAAAAAATTTCTTACCAGTTTTTTACTGGTTTCAATGACATCACTATTTATTGCTCCATTAACAGCAGCAGATCAAATAGATACAATAAGTGGACAATCCTTGTATGATTTTCTTAAATCAACAGAGAATATACAAGCAAGTTATAAATATCCATCAATGATATTATCTGCAAATGCCGCGGGAAAAGTAGTTTTGGCTGCGCACACACCTATTATGATTCGTTGTACTGAAACAATATCTACAAGAGATGTTGTAAGTGGTGGAACAGTTAATTTTGCAGTAGTATATGATGTCAAGGATAGTAATAACAACATTCTAATTAAAGCTGGAACCCCTGTTACGGCAGAGATTTCATTTGTAAAATCGAAAGGTATGATCGGAAAATCGGGAGAAGTTATTGTTAACGATTTTCATACAACAGCTGTAGATGGTACATATATTCCTCTATCCGGTTCTGTATCAGCAAGACCCGATGATAAGATGACGCTTTCCATTGTGTTGAGTGTTCTTGTCTGTCCTCTGTTCCTTTTAATGAAAGGGGAAGATGCTCAGGTTATTGCCGGAACAACTAAAACAGCTTACACTGTATCAGATGTTTATATAAAAGCTAGTAAATCATAAAAATTGGTTTATTGTAGATGTATTCTACAATAGACCAATTTTTATGGAAATTCTTATTCGTCAATTCTATATATTTTGTGCTGCGATTGCTTTATAAAAACTTATATAATCAATCATACAGTCGAAGCTGCTCGCATAAACCATTTTGTTAACCGAAAGCAGATTTTCTTCCATCTGGTTTAAATCCAGCTTTGCAATTGTTCCCTGCGCAAATTTGCATTTTGAAAGCTCAAAATCTTTCTCTTCCAGCTCCTGAATTTTTTTCTGGCGCTCCAGCTTTTCCTTATCTCTGTTAACCGATACAAGCGAGTCGTTAACTTCCTGCATAGAAGTCAGATTAACTTTTTCATAATTTTTAAGACTCTTTTCGTAAGCTATCTTTTTAGCTTTTAAATTGGCCTTAATCTTTCCGCCCATAAATATCGGCTGGATAATGTTTCCGCCCAGCCCCCATATCATGTTGGAAGTTGTGAACAGGCTTTCAAAGTATTTGGAATTGAATAAAACTCCGCCCCCGAGGCTCAAAGTCGGAAGCATTTCTTTCCTTGCAACCTTAACATCAATTCCGGCTTTTTCAAGCATTTTTTCAGCCTTCATAAAGTCAGGACGCT
>CALUVK010000086.1 GCA_944324205.1 Candidatus Gastranaerophilales bacterium
TAGATATTGCAAGAAGATATAATCAATCTTTTTCATTAATAATTATAGATATTGATTTCTTTAAGAAATTTAATGATACTTATGGACATCAAGCTGGTGATGCAGTATTAAGGCAGGTTGCCCAAACATTGAAGAAAAATTCCAGAACAACGGATTATGTCTGCAGATATGGAGGAGAAGAAATGAGTATAATTCTCCCGAATACAGGAGCAGAAGAAGCTTTAAATAATGCAAATCGTATTTGTAAAGCCGTTGCAGAAAAACCTTTTCATCTAACACCGGTAGATACTGCAAATGTTACGATTAGTCTTGGTGTTGCAACTTTTCCAGATAATGCTCAAACTCCACAAGATTTAATTGAGTGGGCTGATAAAGGATTGTATTATGCAAAAGAACATGGCAGAAATCAGGTTGGAAGATATTAATAAATAAAGAAATGTATTCTAGTTTTTTTAGCATCTGTCTTGAATGCGCCTAACTACAAATGTAAACTTTTGTAACAAACTTTTATATAAATAGGCAATTTTCGAAGAGAAAAATACTTTATTTATATGTAAGGTTAAAAAAGGTTAAAATTTGTAGGAGGTATCTAACAATGTTAGGTTACGGCATGATATCAGGAATAAGCCCATATACAAGCCCTTTAGGGATGTTCGGTCTTGGCGGATATAATTCATATAGTTCATATTATAATCCTGCAATGATGGGTATGGGAATGGGGATGCTCGGCGGATATTACAATCCTACATTCATGGCTAATCAGATGCAGCAAGTTGAAAAATCAATGTTAAATCATACAAGTGCAATGCATGAGATGATGCTTGATAATGAAACAAGAGCTTTTACAGCTCAGGATAGAGCCTTGTTTGAAAAAGCAATGGTAGATGCCGGAGTAAATAAAGGTATTCAGAATTTAGCTGCAAAAATTCAGGAAGGTGACCAGGATGGTATCTGTGAAGAATTTGATGCTTTAAAACATACATTATATACAAAATACAGTGATTACTTTAAAGCAAACAGCGATAAACTGGATCCGCGAGATAGCGTAACAAATTGGATTGAAATTTTATACGGTCAGATTATTTCTAAACAAAGAGGTGAAGTTGTTGACCTCAGAAGTGACATAAAGAAATACGGTCAAACACCGTTTGAGCATGGCTTTTGGAAAAATCTTCACGGAAAAGATTACCATGACAAATATACAGAAGAAACTTTAAGCTATTTGTATGATACAAGGGTTGATAATAAAGCTGGAAAAGATCGTATGGAAGGTTATGGTGCTGTAGCTTCAAAAGTAGCAGAAGCTGGTATCGCAGGCTTAGCTGGTGCAACTGCGTTCAAATTAATACCGGGGTTAAAAAAGTTACCGAAAGCAGGATGGATGGGAGCAGCAGCAGTTGCTATAGCTGATTTGATGTGGCAGAACTCAAGATAATCTTAATAAAATCCTCCTCTAATCTTATATAGTCCGGTCTGTTTTCAGACCGGACTTTTTGCAGTTACTAAAATCTTGACATTAAATCTTGATATCATATTATAGTAAATGCAATGGGGCGTCGCCAAGTGGTAAGGCAGCTGGTTTTGGTCCAGCCATCCCGGAGGTTCGAATCCTTCCGCCCCAGTTTTATAGAGAAGGCCTTTTCTAATAAAGGCCTTTTTGCATTAAAAATAGAACAGATATAGTATGATTTTAGCTGTAAAAGTGTTATAATTCTAATATGAGAATTGTTACTCCTAAAGAATTAAGCAGCTATAAAGTTTTACCCTTTGATTTGTATACAGAGAACAAGGGCAAAATTCTTGAGGCGGGGGAAGTTTTAACTCCCGGAAAGCTTATAATGCTTAAAAATTACATAAAAATTTATACAGAGGATTTTAATAGCGAAGAGATAAATAATGAAAATAAGAATGAAGCATCTTCTGAGGACATAACTTCTAAAGTTATGAATTTTTCGTATGAAGGTTTGGATCCGACAGATTTTGAAACTGTCATTAATAAAGATGCCTATGTAAAGATGGAGATTCAAGTAAAAATTAAATATTTTTATAAAAAAATTCTTGATTTACTTATTCAAGGCTATTACGAAGAAGGGCTTTTAAAATTAAACTCTCTAATTGGGATATTAAAGACAGAAGTATATAAATTAGTGCAAAAATCAAGTAAAGGCTCTTGTATAAGATTTCTTGGAGAATATGAACTCTGTCATCCATTAAATGTAGCTATTATCTCAGGACTTATAGCTCAAAAGCTGGAATTTTCTACAATGGCTATTGATCAGGTTATATTAGCAGGACTTTTACATGATATTGGTAAATTAAAAATAGATTTAGCTGATTCACAAGCTTTGTTAACAATGAATGAAGATGAGGTTAAACAGCATACAATAATCGGATATAAAATGATTAAGGAAGAGTTTGAACTGCCTGAAGAAATTGCGAAAGTTGCGCTTGAACATCATGAAAATAATGATGGTTCAGGTTATCCGCAAGGACTTTCGAGTGATTATATTTCAGAATTTAGCCAAATTATTAATGTTGCTAACTATTATGACAATTTAGCTTTTAATAGAACTCATACTCTCATTATGAATAATAAGGAAGCTTTGCGAACCATGCTGGAAGTCGGTACAAAGCGATTTTCAGCAAAAATGTTATATACATTTATCCATATGTTCAATTATGATGATTCCAAAGATTTTAATGATATGGTCGTTTAGGGAATTGAATGTTTTTTTATTTTTTTTGATTCTATGTTTTGTAACAACAAAATATAGAGGTAGTAATATGGATAAATTAAAAGAATTTAAGAGTATTATGGAAAAAAGTGATACGGATAAATTGGTTTTCGTAACGAGCCATTATAAAATATCAGGCTATGTGTATGATTGTGAAGAATGTAATAAAGAGCATTTTATTAATCTTACGAATGCTTCATTATGTTTTATAGATGCTAATTATCCAGAAGAATGTACAGGATATACAAGTATTAATTATGATTGGCTTCATGTAAATCTTGATAATGTAATTGCTTTTAGTTTTCTAAAATAAAGTGGGGTTTAGTAATCTTCTCTGCCTCGAGCTTTTAAATATTCTCTGATTTGGTTTAGAGAATATTGTATAATTCTTGTTATTCTTGAAGGTGAAAGTCCTACCATTGTTGCGATATCTTTAGCTTGCATATTTCTGTAAAAACGATATTCAACAACTGTACGCTCTTTTTGTGGTAATTTTGCAATGGCTTGTTTAATAAGTCGGCTCATCTCAAGTATTTCAGCTTGTTCATCCGGCATCGCTGAGGTATCCTTTAAAAAATCAAAAGGAGAAGCATTGTCTGTCGCGGCAGCTGCAAGCCCATCTATAGATAGAATTGTTTCATACACGGCTTCTCTAACTTTTGTTGGTGAAATACTAAATCCCATATCTTCTGAGTTATCTTCATCAGCCGTTATAACATCTGTTACGCCGTCTTCTTCATCTTTTTTATGTTTTAAAGTATACCATTTGTAACGATGTCTTAGTTCATTTCGAATGGCCCATTTAACAGCGGTCGCAATGTAAGCATCGTTATATCTGGAAAGTTGTTCGTCAGTCTTACCTTTAATCAACATCTGTACGGCGATAACACCTATACTAACCAATTCTTCATATTCTATCATATGGTTAGGTATACGTTTATGCTCAACTCTTGCTACTTTCTGTACAACACCTAAGTATTGTTTGATTAAAGTTTTATTATCCATCTTTTCTTACTAAACTAACCTTATTCAATCATACCTTGATTTTAATATTTTTTCAAGTTGTAAAAAATTTTCTATATTTTCCCGCTTTGTTTTCTAATTTTTATTTTTAAGTCCATAAACAAATAATAAAATTTCTGCAACAGCTTTATACAGTTCTGGTGGGATTTGTTGGTTTAAATCAACCATTCTAAAGAGCGCTCTTGCAACAGGCGGGTTATCTATCACGGGTACATTATGTTGAACAGCAATATCAATAATTTTTTTTGCAATAAGTTCTGTTCCCTTAGCGGTAAGCGTAGGTGATTGCATTGTCTCTGCATCATATTTAAGAGCACAAGCAACGTGAATGGGGTTTCTGACCACGAAATCAGCATCCGGAACTGAATCCATCGCTCCTTGCTGTAGCATTTGCATACGGCGTTGTCTTAATGCGGCTTTTACGTGCGGGTCACCTTCTGAGTTTTTGTATTCGTCTTTGATTTCTTTAAAAGACATTTTTTGATCTTTCATAAATTTCCATTTTGTAACGCCATAGTCAGCAGCTGCAATAATTAAAAATGCAATACAAGCTTTGTATATAAATTCAACCACTAATTTACCGAATTCAATCATAACGGCAAAATTATTGTCTATAGAGGCAAGCATAAGTATATCTTCAAGATGGTCTTTATAGACAGACCAGCCAACAAGTCCTAAAACGAGAACTTTGACGATATTTTTTCCAAGTTCAAATAGTGTTTTTACTTGGAATAAGTTTTTAAAATATTTAGTAGGATTTAATTTATCTAATTTTGGAACCAGAGGTGTCATAGTAACAAGTGGACCTACTTGAATAAAATCTCCAAGTATGGCAACAAGAGCTGCCGCAAAGAGAATTATACCAATAATTACAACTGTTGGGATGATTGCTACTGTAAAAATATACGGATACCCAATATTTGATAGATGTTGATTAGGAATTTGTTCATACAGCGTTCGGAATAGTCCTACTATTAACTGCCAAATTAATGGTGAGAGCATATATATAAGCGAAAATAGTATTAATAAAGATAGTGCCGTAGACACATCTTTTGATTTTACAACTTGCCCTTCTTTTCTTGCTCTTTCGAGTTTCTGTGGAGTGGCGTCAAACTGTTTGTCTTCATCTCCCAATGGTTAAAACCCTCTTACTTTTTTGTACTCATTTTTGTTCTATTTCCAAATGGCTGCCTTAGTTGGATTATATTAATATTATTTTATCATAAACTCTTTATTTTATTTATTGTACAATATCTTTATAAGGAGAATTTAATGAAAAATCTATTTTTTATTGTTTTATCTATCTTAGCATTATTAGGTGCTGCTTATACTTTTTTTAATTTCAACGAAAAAATGGGTTTGGGAATAATTTTTGTATGCGGGGTTTTATTTGGAATATTTCTTATGAATATAAAACTCAATAAGAAAAATGATAAGATCAATTCGTATAAACGAGAACTTGAAAAAGAATCTATTGTTTCGGACAAAAATAGTTCTCGAGTAAAAGTGCTAGAATCTAAAATAGAAGTTTTAGAGAAAGCTTTAGAAAATGCTTTAAAAAATAAAACATAAATTATATACGTTGTTTAGTATACTCGCCCTTAATTTATTGGTATGATATTTATGTTAACGTTTTTGTTTAAAGATTTGGATAATATCGTAGACAAATTAAGAAATGTTTATCTGGAAGCATATAAGAAAAATAAAAATGCAGAATACAAGTTTCTATATTTTGAAAGTGCATAAAATAATATAGATTTAACAAATGCTGCGTGTGATTCTTTAAATAAGTTGAGTTTTTGCGCATAATTGATTGTAAAGATTTGTAAATTATAATGTAAAATCTATATACAGAATAGAAAATAATTTACTATAATAAAACTTATAAAGGGGTATGTATGAGAATTAACACTATAAGCAGTGGTTTATATAGGTATAATAAAATTCATTCTGCATCAACAAAAAAAGAGGCCGATAAGTCAGTCTGTTTTAATGGAAAAACAGGTTTTATACTGGGGGCCGTTACCGGTGGGGTAATGGCCTCCTTATTTAGTGATATGTTACTTCTTTATGCCGGAATAGGTGCTATTTTAGGTGATTGGTTAGAGGATAGATTTAATAACAATAATAATGACGATGATAATGAAAATAATATGAGAAACGAAAATAACTTAAGATTATATAGATAGGAGTTTATATTATGAGGGTTCAGGCTATAAATAATGTAGTATCACACAATTTTTGTAAACAACAAAGTGCTTGGACGAAATCACTTACGGTATCCAGTATTTGTAAAACTAAAAATGATGAATTATCACACGTGCCTAATATGTCTTTTCGAGGTGTAAAAGGTGGCGTGAAAGGCGGGGTAATAGGTGCGGCTGCTGCATTAACCCTTGCCGCTTTAGCCGGCCCTTTTGGTTTGGCAGTACTTCCTCTATGGACGACTGCTGGAGCTATAGGTGGGCATACTTATGAAGAAGAAAATAAACCTGATGGTAAAATCAACAATGAACAGTGAAAGGAGTCAAAATGAAAGTAAATGCAATTAATTCAGTTCAGGTAAACCGTACAAAAATGAATACGCGAAGAAATAATTCGCTTCGTGAATCTGTTTCACAGCCAGCTGTAGAACAGATAAATAACGGAAATGTAGCTTTTAAGGGTACATTTGGTGCTATTGCAGGCGGTGTAATTGGTGCTGTGGCCGGGGGTGTTCTAACTATAGTTACAATGGGTGCAGCAAGCGTTGCTGTTCTGCCTATTATTGCAGCAGGAGCTGTTATCGGACATAGCGAAGAAGAAAAATCTAAAAAGGAAGAACAGAATAATAAAAAGAGATAAAAACTTCTTAAATTAAATTAAAACCGGGGACAAGATTATATCTTGCACCCGGTTTTAATTTATTGTAAAATATTGTAAAGAATTTAAAG
>CALUVK010000087.1 GCA_944324205.1 Candidatus Gastranaerophilales bacterium
ATTGACGTAATCAGGATATCTGATGTAGAAATCCGCGGTAAGTCTCATAAGATGGATATTTATGAGGTATTGAAAGTAATAAATTAATACGCAAAAAATATTTTGTTCGTTTTTTTATTAAATATGAAAGTTGAACATACCACTCTGAATTTTAAAGCAGGACTTACATCAAAAATGCGGCAAGAGATTGCAAGTACTGATGTTGTCAAAATTTCGCGTGAATTTTTTAACCACGGAATTGAAACCGATTTTAAAAATAATAAAGTAATCGCGTGGTGTTCGCTCCAATGCTTGAAGTTAATTAAATTCATGAACGAAAAATACGGTCTGAATTTAGGAATTCCGAAAGGTATTTTTGTCGAGGATTTTAATAAACTCAAGATAGCGGAAAAAGAGGCAACAGGGTTTTTAAACTTTGCACCTGCAAAATTGTATTTGGGTGATGATAAAATAATCCCTGAAAAAACAATATTCTTTAATGAGTTTGAAGGATTTAACTATTCCGGAGGGAATGAGTTTTGGAATAGAATTGACAGAATGTCAGATGAGAATTTTGACCGGCATTTTTCTTCTACGGATTTCTTTCTGGAGCCGATTTTGCACGAATTTTTGCACGCTGTACACGAACAAAACCTAATCCAAAAACTTGGCGGGAAAAAACTTGTAAAACTGTTTGAGGAAACATTAACCCCTCCAAAACTCGAAACTTTCAGGGCAAAATACGGCCGCATGCTTGAAAAAATCTGTACTTATGCCTCAGTAACCCCGTTTGAAGCCGTAGCCTGCGACCTTTCAAAACGAACAATCGAAAACCTTGATAAAATCACCCTTCTTCCCCAATCAAACTTTATAAAATCCAGCCCCTACCGCAAACTCTCTCCCCTAAAACGCCTTTTTATCTACGAATCCGAATCCACTCCCTCCCGCACCCTCAGACACTTCTGGGAAGGTAAAATGGGGTAGTAGTTCTTTAAAATGGAGAGAAAAAGGTAAAAAGAGTCTGTAGGTTTTAAGGAATTTTGGGTTACCGAAACATTATTACTTATGTTTTTGATGCGGTAAATCACAGATTTACCGCATCCTACATGTTTTTCTTCCTAATCTTTTTTCATAATCTTTTTAACTATAGAATTTCTAGCTTTACCCCAGCCCAATAACGTACCTGCGTAACCAATTATAGCCCCGGCACCTGCACCAATAGGACCAAATACACTACCAATAAGTGCACCCTTGGCTGCTACAGCACTTGCTACAGCTTGTTTTACCGGCTGACAAACAATATTATCAATTACACCAACAGATTGTTTTACAATCTCCTCTTCATCTCCTTCACAGACTTTTTGTATAACACGTGCCGCATTATATACAGGCAATGCATCAGCAACAAAATCCTTAACATTATCTGTTATAATATCATCGCTAATGTCTGTGTCCGTTGTGGTATCAGATGAGTACGAATCATCTGAAGCTCCTTTAAAAGATTTATTATGAGCTTTAAGTATTGCCTTTCCTTCGTCATTTGGGCTGCCATCATATTTTAGATATTTTTTAATATCACTATCAGAAATGTCACAATCTTTCAGTTGATCTGTATTATATTATATTCTGTTCTATCAGTAACTGGTTGGGCAAGGTGAGTTGATTCTTTTGCAATAATTTTGTTTCTTTCGGTTTCTCTTCCACCATTACTTAAATATGCTACTAATGGTGTTGTTACAATAGGTAGAGCACTTTTGAGCTTATTTTTGTTTAATCTTTTTGTTACTACTTGACATGACAATGCACAGTTAATTGGTCTAATCATTTGTTACTCCTTTAATATCCTCTATTTTTGGAATTTTATTTAATAAAAACTTATCCATGTGCTGTCTTATATCAGATGATGAAATAGATTTTATAACTTTCACCCTTTCTTCTTTCTCAGAATTGTTTAATTCAGCACTTTGTTGCGTCAACTCTATATCATAATCTTTAATACCTTCTAAAACAGCCGTAAAATCTGTATCATATACAACCTTTAATAATTCTTGTTGTTTTTTTACAGGATCAACATTATTAGCACAGTTAAATATTAAATTATAATAGTTGAGCGAATCCTGTTTTGAATTCTCACATACTATATCAGATTTATCTGAATGATAAGGAGGAGTAAGAAATATTATTAAATCATTTGTATAATTAGCGACATACTTATCTTTTAAACTTTTTGCATCAAATGTATATTTTGTAATAATTGTATTACTTCTAAAATTAATATTACTATATGCCAAAATCGCCTGCCCTGTTTTGTAGTCTGAAAGTTCAAAGCTTGGAGTTGTAACATTTACCCCTTGTGATTGTTTTGCAGGCATTTTGTTATAATATGCTGGATTTGTACTTACATTAATTGGATTAATCATACCCTAACCTTTTAAATAGTAAAAATACTATTACTACACATGAATATTAAATCACCTAAATTTCAAAATTTGACAAATTTTCTTTTAATATTTACAAAAGTTCATATTTATTCTGCCTTTCTCAGGCTGTAGGTTTTGGTAATCAATGATTACCGAAACATTATTAATTATATTTTTGATGCGGTAAATCACAGATTTACCACATCCTACCTGCTATAGAAAAAGTGTAAACACAAGCATTTGTTACAAAACATTAAGTATACTAGCAAATTTTATTTTTAGAATTATTATAATAAAATAAAGGCGGTAGAAATGAAAATTGCATCAACTTCGTATAATAACCAGAAATACCCGGGTACACAGGGGGAAAAATATATAAAAGACAAAATAAAGAATAATTATATAAATCCTGTCTCTTATCATTTTGAAGACACACAAACTTTTTTAAGTAAACTACCTAACTTTAAATCTAGAACTTTAAACAGTAATATTCATTTACAACTTACAGAAGATGAAACCCAACCTTGTCTAAGTATACAAATAAAGACAAATAGAAACTTTCAAGAAAAACAGGGGATAGCTCCGGTATATGAAATAGCATTGCGCAATAAGATTCAGGAAAAGATTCAAAAAAATCCTGTTTGGAAAAAATCTGATGCTTTTCTTAATGGATTTGCTTATCAAATAAATTTCTTTAATTTTACAGATTTAGATCCTGTATTAAAAGAAGCGCAAAGTTTAACTTTAGGAAATTCATTTAATAATAATGATATTATTGAAGCTAAAAAATTATCCAAAGTCGCATATGAATTATATTTACACAACGCTTGCAAGGAATATGATTTCAGTGATATTCCTGCAAATTGCACAGTGCAAGAATACCAAAATATAGTTGAGCCGATTAAACTTGATGATATACAAAAATATAACGAAACCCTACTCAAGAACTCTAATGTAGAAATAACCTTGATTATGAATAAAAATGATTATAACGCCAATAAAAATGAAATTCAGCCACGTTTAAACAATTTCTTGTAATTTAATTATGAATTCTTTCAACTATTCTAAATGAAGTCTGTAGTCTGCAGGTTTTGGTAATCTTTGATTACCGAAACATTATTACTTATGTTTTTGATGTGGTAAATCTGTGATTTACCACATCCTACCGGCTTTTATACAGTAAAAATATTACTACTACACAAAAATATTAAAACACTTAAATCTAAAAATTTGACAAATATTCTTATAAATTTTACAAAGATTAACATAAATTATTATTATTAAATTTATTAACGTAATCAGAATATCTGATGTAAAAATCCTCGGTAAATCTCATAAGATGGATATTTATGAGGTATTGAAAGTGATAGATAATTAAAAAAATATGGTCAGACATTATCTGACCATATTTTTTCGTTTTTATCAGTATTAAATTAATTAATGATATCTCCATACTCTTCCGGATTATTTAATAAATCATAATTAATTTCATTCTCATTATCGGCAATCGCTGCAGCAACAACAGCATCAGATGTTACATTCAATAAAGTTCTCATCATATCTGTAATTCTTTCAATTGTAAACAAGAATGCAAATCCTGCTACAAGCTGCTCAGGACTTAATCCCATTCCATTAAGGACAAGGGCAATTGTAATCAAGCCTGCTCCAGGAATTCCTGCACATGTTGAAGATGCAACAATAGCTAAAAGTGCAATCTGGATTACTAAAAACGGAGTTAATGCAACACCATAAGCCTGTGTTAAGAATATAACCGCAATCGTTTGAAGCATTGCTGTTCCATCCATATTTAATGTTGCACCAAGAGGAAGAACAAAACTTGAAACTTTATGAGAAATACCTCTTTTTTCACAGCATGCAATCGTTAAAGGTAACGTCGCAGAAGAGCTTGCAGTACCAAACGCTACCATCATAGCTTCAGCTATTGCAGCATAAAGCATCAAGACAGGAACCTTTGAAAATATTTTTAAAAATACCGGATATACAATAAATAACTGTATTGCAAATCCCAGAGCTAGAACTCCAAGATACTTAGATATGCTCATAAATATATCAATACCGAATGACGAAACCGCAACTGCAGTTAAAGCAAAAACACCCGGAGCTGCAAAACACATTATCCAGTCAGTTACTTTCATTGTGGCTGCAAAAACAGATTCAAAAAAGCCAACAAAAGGTCTATTTACATCTCCGGCTTTAGCAAGTGCAATAGAAAATATCAATGCAAATACAATAATTGGAACCATATCTCCGCTTGCAATGGAAGCAAGAGGATTATTAGGAATAAATCCTAAAATTATATTTAATAAATTACCTTTTTGAGCTTCAATTGTTGCCGCAACCTGAGCTTGAATATCCGCTGCAGTATCAAGGTTTATATAATGGGCAGCACCTAATCCGGGTTTTAAAAGCAAAGCCAGTACAGCACCTATAGTTACTGCCATTATGGTTATAATACCGTAATAAAATATCATTTTTGTGCCGAGCTTGCCTATCTGCTTACTGTCACCGACACTCGTAATCCCTATTACTATAGCTGAAATAACAAGCGGTATAACAACCATTTGAATTAATCTTATAAATACCTGACCAATAAATGTAAGTGTAGTCATTAAAATAGGGCTCGGCTCTTTATGCAGCCAAATCCCTACAAGCACACCCAATACAAGTCCGGCAAAAATATGCCAGTTTCTTTTTAAGCCTAAACCAAGTGCAATTAACACTTGCATATAAAACTTCATATATAAATCCTCTCATATACTTATATAACCAGACTATTGTACTATGTTTTTTACAAATTGTAAAGATTTATTCGGATAATATACTCTCGCCTGAAATCTTTTCGCCCTTAATCATATACTTAGCATGCTCTGTTTTCATGAGATGATTATCAACTAAAGAATAAGACTCCAGAGTTAAATCATTGATACCGGAAAAAGTATTTTTGTCCAGTCTTATTGTAACTGTATCTGTTAAAACCTTATTGTCATAAGGTGCTTTTTTTGAAAATACAATCAAATTTCCTTCGACAGTTTTAACCGAAATTTCAGCATTCGCTCCGCTAAACGGGTTCGAAAGCGTAATCTTGTCTCCGACACGCGATAAATTCCACATATCAGTACTTGCCGGCTTAAATGTACCATAGCTGTTAGTGTCAGCTAAATTTGCCTTAACTCTCCAGCTTCCGAAAAACGCCTTTGGAATGTCATTAATCGACACTCCTGCATTAAGAACCATATCATCAGCAAATACAGTTCCAACAGATAACAATAATAAAATCAAAAATAATATAGCTCTCTTCATATAGTTATTATACCAGTAATTTTAAAAAAGTCATTTATAATATGTTGATGTAAATAAGACATTCAATGATAAAACTCCGTTAGAGTATGTAAAAAAATGTAAACAAAGTGAATTTGCAGAAATTTTAATTAAAAATGGAGCAATTGAATAACCTTCTTACACAAGCTAGTCTGCATTCAAGCTTGCGCCCATGTTAAATCTATGATTTATCGCTCCTACTTATCTACAAACTATAGTAGATAAACATTTTCATCTTACAGAGTGTTCAATACAGAACAAGCTGTTGAATCTAATTTGAAACCTTCCGGAAAAGGACCTTGCGGATAATCATTATATCTGGAATAGCTACATCTTTCTGCTTCAGGGTTTATATATATATATTTATTGTCTATACCATATAAAATATTCATTAAACCATTTGAATAAACGGTAGTCGGTGAGGAATGTGCATAAGCATATGATGAACAAGAGCTTTCACCTATATTTATAGTACAAGTTTCTGTATATCCTTCATCAACATAAAATCCTTCCGGGAAAGCTTCTTTTAATGCCTCAATTCTTGCATCTCCAGTTATATTAAAACCACCACTCATCCATATACCTATTACGCCGCCATCTGACGTTACCATTCCTCTTTGCGACCCTGGTGCACCATCAGAGTCAGAAAGAATAATAGTAGAATTTGCCGGATATTGTAATTGAGCATACCGCCTTTCTTTACGCCAAGTATAACCTGTTGCTGAATCTACTACACTGTCAGTAATATTAACGCAATTAACTTTCCTTCCTTTATAAACATCCCCACATTTGATTACAGTTCCATCCGTCGTATCAGGACCCCAATCAGCGCCAGCTTCTGGAGTTCCACCTCCCGGATTAACAGCAGAGCCG
>CALUVK010000088.1 GCA_944324205.1 Candidatus Gastranaerophilales bacterium
ATACTGTCCATCTAATATTCCTTTCAAGTCCTCAGAGGTTTTTAATACTCTGTTTAATTTTGATTTTTTTAATGCTGCTTCTATACAAGATTGATTATAACAAAGATATGCAGATCTGCCAAATGTGAAGGAGTCCGGATTAACAATAACTTTTCCGTCTTTATGATTTTTTGTTATTTTAATCATCCCTTCGCGGGGTTTAAGTTCCCCGCAGCCGACACATTTTCTTTGCTTATTCATACACCTTTTATACCATAAACATTATTTACATAAAAGTTTTATGTGTACCTAGTCCATTGCAGCAATACTGTCTAAATATATATTTAAAAGTTAATGTCGGGCAATGCCCGACCTACAGACTCTTTTTTGATTAAATATTTGTAAATGATATGATTAAATAAAAGAAAATTATAATAAGTTAAAATTATTCACAAAACTTCATATATTATTGATTTATGAAATTCATTCCCTATTCTTATAGTAAGGAGTATATAAATATGAAAATTTTACCAACTATGACTATTAACAATGTTGCTGAATCACCAGCAAAAACTAAAAATAAAAAGCAACTGCCAAAGTATAATTCAGTATCTTTTAAAAAAATAGATTTTGATGCTGCAAGAGCTATTCAAAATCGCATTGCTTCTTCTAAAGGAATTTCTATGGATGTACATGGAAACGTATTTGTTGCAGAATGTTACGAAAAAGTTATTGCGGTTTTTGAAAAACTTTTTAAAAAATCATATTTACCAGCTTACCTAGGGACAGAAAAATTTACAAGCAATTCCTGTTTAGGACAATATTCAGAACATCAAAATTCTGTAAACGTAAATGAGAATTTAGATTATACTGTTTTTAAAGATATGGATACCTTGAAGGAAAGCGCAAAAAGAAATCATAATAACATTATTCTACCAGACTGGGCTTCTTCCAACCATCCTGCGCATCCATTTGTTCATGAGTTTTCACATGCTGCCCACTGGCATCATTTGGAAGAAAGAAATGGGTATGGAAATGCTCATAGAGTTTGGCATGGTTTAGAAGGGACACGCATTCCAAATGCTATAGGAAGGCTAATTGCAAAATTTAAAATTAGCGAATATGCTGTTGGAACAAAAGATAAATGTGATATGTGTGAATTCCTTGCAGAAAGGATGGCAAAAGATATTTGTGGTGGATTAACTGACAATATGTGGGTTCCATATAAAGATATTGATGTGAATTATTCCGATATCTTTAGTAGAAAATGGGGTTATAGATATTCAAGGCCTCAAGCTTATATAGATTATTTTACTCAGCAAGTATGGGAGGGGGATATTGATGAAGCTAAAAGGGTCGGTGATCGGGTAGAACAATATTTAGCCGAACTTGAGGCCGAAAGAGTCCCACAAACTATTCGAGTTGCAGAACGAGAAACAGCAGGTGTGCCACTGCTCGACAGAATTACAGGTTTTTTGTCCGATGTAAGTGAACGTATAACAGATGTTTTGGATAGCAAAAATAAATTAAGACTTAATCAATAAAATGTGCTATAATAAGTAAGAAGGTATGGATATGTTACGTATAGAACCAACAAAACAAATAAGTTTTACCAGTGCAGCAACCGGCAGTAAGCAGGATAAATCGCAATCTTTTCAGAAAGATAGTGATAAAGGAGCTGTTTTGGGAACTTTATCCGGTTTGGCAGTATTGGGGCTTGCGGCATTAGGTCTTAAAAAAACTTCTAAAATGAGTTTTGAGGAAGCTCTTAAGAAAAACGGTGTAGAAATAAAGGACGGTATAGCAACTCTTATCAAATCCGGAGAAAAATTTACAGGAAGGATTCAAAGATTTGAAAAAAGAAACCGGAAAGAAAGTGTAGAATTCGTTGATGGTGTTATGACAGAAAAGTTATATTATACAGCATTTGGGAAAGAAATAGAGGGTTATTTCTACAAAGGAGATGCATGTTACAACAGTTCAAGATATAAAGATTTTTTATCAATCGGAGGTAAGCCGTCAGGAATTAAAATAGATGGCGTATATGTAAAAGGTCCTTTTTTTGAAGAAATCAGGAAATATGTTGCATCACCTGAATTTGACAGATTAGTTCAAGAAGCAAAAGAGGGAATGGCAAAAATACCAGCTCAATAGTTCCGTAGATATTTAGAATTTTAAAACAGGTATAGTGGCCAAAGTAACATTAAATATAAAATAGTAGGTCGGGCTATAATAGCAAAAAACAGGCATGACAGATATACAACAATAGATAATAAAAAGCCGTTTTTAATGGAAATCAGAAAGATATAATAAATGTTTCAATTAACTGTCTTAGCAGATAATAATACAATTATAGATAAATATTTGCTCGGCGAGCCTGCTTTATCATTTTATATAGAATATGATAATAAGAAAATTTTATTTGATACAGGTTATTCTGATGTTTTTATAAGTAACGCTGAAAAATTAGGAATTTCGCTGAAAGATTTGGATTTCATTGTATTGTCCCACGGTCATAACGATCATACAGGCGGTATAAAGTATCTTGTTGAAATGTATAAAAATGCAGATAAAAAACCTGTAATTATCGCCTGTTCCGGTGTATTTACGCAAAGATATGACCTAAAAGATGGGGAATTCGGTTCTCCTCTTTCAAAAGAAGAAATTGAATCTTGGTTTAAAGTAAAATATATTGATACTCCTAAAAATTTAACAGAAAATATTTGTTTTTTAGGAAAAATTCCCAGGGTTACGGATTTTGAAGCAAAAGAGCCTGTCGGATTTATTGCAGATACGGATGAACCTGATTTTGTAGAAGATGACAGCGCTCTTGCAATAAAGTTTGATAATGAAATAATCTTAATAACAGGTTGTTCGCATTCCGGCATAATAAATATATGCAAGTATGCTCAAAAAATACTTGGTTTGCAATGCATTAATTCTATAATTGGCGGACTTCATCTTCATAATGCGCCCAAAGATGTAGTTTCTAAAACAACAGAATTGCTTGCAGGCATACATCCTAAAAATGTATATGCTTGTCATTGTACCGGTTTAAATTCTTTATGCAGACTTAATTTACAATTGAACCTCAAAGAAATAGGGTGCGGGACTAATATTATTATTACTCCAAATGAGTCAGGCAGGGTGCACCACCCTAAATGAATATTACTCTAAGCCTGTGTTTCTGCTAACTTCTCCAGCTTAAGCTTCTGATCATATTCAGTCAGTAAGTCTATAAGTTCGTCTAAATCGCCGTCAATTACTGTCCAAACGTTAAGGTTCTGCCCTATTCTGTGGTCGGTAAGCCTTCCCTGTGGGAAGTTGTATGTTCTTATGCGTTCGCTTCTGTCACCCGTTCCGACCTGTGAACGCCTTAAGTCAGTAATCTCTTTCATTTGTTTTTGTACTTCCATATCATAAAGCTTCGCCTTTAAAATCTGGAGTGCGCGTTCTTTGTTTTGAAGCTGTGAACGTTCTTCTGTACAGAAAATCATTATACCTGTCGGTTTATGGAATACTCTTGCCGCAGTTTCTACCTTGTTAACGTTTTGTCCGCCGGCACCGCCTGAACGGGCTGTTGAGATTTCCACATCATTCATATTAAGTTCAACTTCTACATCATCAACCTCCGGCATAACTGCAACTGTTGCGGTTGAAGTGTGAACTCGTCCTTGCGATTCTGTTGCTGGAACCCTTTGAACTCTATGAACGCCAGACTCGTATTTAAGACGTGAATAAATGCTGTCGCCTTTCATTGAAATAATAACTTCACTTACTCCGCCTGCTTCGCAGTCGGTCTTACTGAGAATTTGCGTCTGCCAGCCTTTTTTATCCGCGTAGCGCATATACATTCTCATCAAGTCGCCCGCAAAAATATTTGCCTCATCTCCGCCGGCGCCGCCTCTGATTTCGAGCATAATATCTTTATCATCCATAGGATCTCTTGGAAGAAGAAGAACCTTCATACGCTCTTCATATTCCGCAATCTTCTTTTCGTTTTCTTCCATATCAGATTTCAAGAACTGGCGCATTTCTTCGTCTTTTTCTTCGTGAATAAGCTGTTTCGCTTCTTCAATAGCATCCACTGCTTTCTTCCAGGCATAATAAAGTTCAACAGTCTCTTCCATTGATTTTCTTTGTTTTGATAAATCACGGAATTTGTTATAATCTGCTATAACTTCAGGCTTTGAAAGAGTTTCGCCGAGCTCGGTATACTTTTTTTCAATCTGAATAATTTTATCTAACATATCTTTCATATCAATTTACCTCATATAAAAACTATAACAAAAACAGGGGTAAATGTATATTATTGTGCTGTGATTGAGTTTAATCAAGTTTTTTTACTAATATTTAGCTAACTGCTTTAGTCTATAAATTACTGTTTGTAATATATCCTTTCAGATTAAAACTTTTTGGCTAAGTATTGCTGATATTTTTATTATTGAAAAAAGATTATTATATACTAGAATTAGTAATAAGGACTAGACAGGAGTGGAGTTTTTATGAGTATTGATAAGAAAAAATTAACAATTCAAATACTTACTGTTATCGGCTTTTTGCTTACAATCAAGCTTGCTTGCATATATTATGTAGCAAACTATGAAAAGTATGCACTATCAAGTTTTTGTTCAATTAATGACTTTATTGACTGCGACGGTGCTGCAAAATCTTCAGTTTCCCAGTTCTGGGGAATCCCTCTTGTATATTGGGGAATGTTATTCTATATAACAATATTTTTCTTTACAATCGTGGATAAGCTTAAAAATATTAAATTCCTTAAATTTCTTGAAGTTTTCAAAAATCCTATGTCATATATTGCCGTGTTGGGTACTGTAGCTTTTGTCATATCTATGATTCTAGCAGGGCTTAGCTTGTTCAAGATACACAAACTTTGTGTTTTATGTGTTGTTACTTACTTTATAGATTTGATTATTGCTCTTGTTGCATCTTCCTGTAGTATTAAACAGATTGCCTCTGATTTTAAAAATACTGTTTTGGACTTTATTGTCGGTGCCAAGAGATACCCCAAAACACTTGCTATATTACTGATAATTGCTATTTCATTCTTTACGTACAGCGGAGTTACATATAATTTCGTACCGCATATTAAGAAACAAAAAGCAATTTTGAAATATCGTGATATAAAGTTTAACCCGTACAGGGTTAAGGGAAACACACTTGGCAGTGAAAAGGCTGATGTTGTAATTGAACTTTATTCAGACTATGTATGCCCTTTGTGTTACATTCATAATATTATGCTTCATCAGGCTGCAAAAGAATTTTCTAATATTAAAATTATTCACCATAATTATCCTTTTGATAAAGAATGCAACCCTTATATCAGCTTTAATATGCATCCAAACGCCTGTTTTATGGCACGTGGTGCAATTGCGGCAAGAAACCAGGGTAATTATTGGGAAATGAGTTCTCTATTATATGAAAATCAGCCTACCAAAATGGAAGATATGCTGAAACTTGCAAAACAATTAAATTTCAATGAAGCAGAGTTTATTTCTGATTTTGAATCTGATAAAACCTCTAAAGAAATTGAAGCCGAATTAAATAAAGCAGTCGATTTGAATATTGACAGTACTCCGACAATGTATGTTAACGGAGATAAAATCGTCGGAGTTAAACCTTATTATGAATTGAAGGAAATCTTAATAAAGCATGGGGCAAAACGAAAATAATAAAATACTAATCCATGCCTGCTGTGGAATATGTTCGGGCTATCCTATATCGCTTCTGCGTGATATGGGATATGAGCCTGTAGTTTATTTTTGTAATCCCAATCTTGATACAGAAGAAGAATTCCAAAAAAGGCTTGAAGCTCAAAAGATTGTCTGTATGTATCATTGGGTTGACTTAAATGTAGAAGAATATAACCACGAAGATTTTCTAAGAGCAGCGAAAGGATTGGAAAGCGAACCCGAGAGAGGGAAAAGGTGTGATGAGTGTATAAAGCTTAGGCTAAAGATGACGGCAGAAAAGGCAAAAGAATTAGGGATTAATAAAATAACAACTTCTCTTGTCATCAGTCCGCACAAGAATTTTGAAAAGATTACAAAAATAGGGCTTGAAGTTTCTGATGATATTGAGTATATAGCAATAGACTTTAAGAAAAAGGACGGATTTTTAAAGACTAATAATTTATCTAAGGAATTAGGAATATATAGACAGAATTACTGTGGTTGCGAATTTAGTAAAAGGTAAAAGTTATGGAATGTAAAAGAGATGAGAATTTGTTAGAGTGTACTTGTTCAGCTACAACTTGTAAAAATAGAGGAATGTGCTGTGAATGCGTAAGACATCATAGAGAAGCTGGTGAGATTCCGGGCTGCTTTTTTCCCAAAAGTGCAGAATTAAAACATAATAGATCGATAGAGTACTTTATCTCAGTAATGCAAAAAGAATATAATTTGTAATATTATCCAGCTGTTTAATATCATTTTGTCAGATAAAATTTTTCCGGCTTTATTTTACTATTTTTTTGCGGGTAAATCCCGTAGAAAGGCGGAAAAATGAGTTTTAATCCATTAAAAGAAAAAGGACTTCCATTAGAAAAACAAGTCAGAAACTGGCAT
>CALUVK010000089.1 GCA_944324205.1 Candidatus Gastranaerophilales bacterium
TTTTCTTTATATTATAATTATCTCAAGAACTGGAGAGGTTATGGGAAAATATCATTTTATAGCAATAGGCGGTATCGGAATGAGCGGGCTTGCTAAGTATCTTTTAGAGGATGGACATACTGTTTCGGGCTCTGATATTTGTGACAGCAAGTATATAGATAAATTAAGAGATTTGGGCGCAAAGATTTTTATCGGGCATGATAGAAATAATGTGCCGGAGGACGCGGTTATTATAAAAAGCAGCGCTATTAAAGATAATAATCCGGAAATAATAAGGGCTAAAGAGCTTGGCTTAAAAATTTACCACCGCTCTGATTTATTGGAAGAAATTGCACTTTCTGCTCAAAAGGACGGCAAATGCTTTATAGGTTTTTCCGGTACACACGGTAAGACTACAACAAGCGGACTTGCATCTTTTGTTCTGGAAAAGGCAGGTCTTGCTCCGTCTTTTGTCGACGGCGGAATTATCCCCGAGATTAATACAAATGCCCAGCACAAAGCCGGAAAGCATTTTATTGCCGAATTAGATGAAAGCGACGGAACTATTGTCAAATATTACCCTGATATTTTAGTTATAAACAATCTTGAAGAAGACCATCTCGATTTTTACAAAAACGGAATAATAGATTTAGTAAAGACTTTTGATAAAGCAATTACACAAGCAAAAAAAGTTATTGTTAATAATAATGATGAGGGGATAAGATTTTTAACCGGAGATTTTATAACATACGGGCTTCATGCAGCTGATTATACGGCAAAAAACATTAATTATTCAGAGGAATACACTAGTTTCGATGTTTATCATAAAGCCGAACTTCTTGCGAATATTAAAATTCAGCTTGCAGGAGTTCATAATGTTTATAACAGTCTTGCCGTAGCTGCAGCTTTGAATGAATCCGGAGTAAATATTAGAGATATTGTTCAATATTTTTATGAATTTACCGGCATGGGAAGAAGATTCCAGAAGGTTGCAGACCTTAGCGGAATTGCGGTTTATGATGACTACGCTCATCATCCGACTGAGATTAAAGCAACACTGGAGGCTGCGGCTTTGAAGTTCGGAAGAGACAATATTGTTGCAGTATTCCAGCCTCACAGGTACACAAGGCTGCAGAGTTTGTGGAAGGAATTCAAAAATGCATTCTCTTCTGCCGGAAGAGTTGTTGTAACGGATGTTTATGCTGCATCAGAAGAGCCGATTGAAGGAATTTCCGGCGAAGAATTCGCAAAAGATTTAAGCGGCGCAGAATACATATCCGGCAATATGGAAGAAGTTGCTCTAAAACTGTTTCCAACTTTGAAAAAAAATGATATAGTAATTGGATTAGGAGCCGGAACAATTACGGCGTTAGGTAAGAACTTAGAAAAGGCGGGCTGTATTGGAAGTAAAAAATGATTTTGAGATTAAAAATTTAACAACTTTTAAAATCGGGGGTAAGGTTAAAACACTTTATATTCCTGAAAAGGTCGAAGAATTAACAGAACTTTTGAGAACTTTAGATAACTATATAGTTCTTGGAAGCTGTTCTGATATTTTATTTTCTTCTAACGGTTACAGCGGAAATGTAATTATAACAACAGGGCTTAAGAATTTTGAAATCAGAGGTACAAGAGTATACGCAGAATGCGGGGTTAAAGACCCGTTGATTTCACAAAAAGTAAGCGAAGCCTCTCTTAGCGGTCTGGAATTTCTTATCGGGCTTCCGGGGACAATAGGCGGAGCGGTTTATATGAACGCGGGGGCGCACGGACAATGTATTGCGGATGTTTTTGTATCTGCTTGTCTTTTTGATAAAGAAACTAAGGAAGTTGTATTTAAACAAAAATCTGAAATGGATTTTTCTTACAGACATTCCATTCTGCACGAAGGAAGATATGTTCTTTTATCGGCAGAGTTTGAGCTTGCAAAACAGCCTGTTGAAAATATAAAAGAACTTATGGAGAGAAATCTGACATTTAGAAAAACTATTCAGCCGTCTTTAGCTAATCCGAATGCCGGCAGTGTTTTCAAAAACCCCGAAAACGATTCGGCAGGAAGGCTGCTTGATAAAGCAGGAGTGAAGAGTTTTGATTTCCCGACCGTGAAAATTTGGGATAAGCACGCTAATTTTATTATCAATAAAGGTAATGCAACATCAGAAGATGTTCTTGATTTGATGGTTAAAATGTATCAGGCTGTTAAAAATATGTATACAATTGAATTAACGCCGGAAGTGATTTTTATCGGCGATAAAACTGAAAAAGAGGAAGAATTATGCAATATACTATACAGAATAAAGATGCAAAAATAGCAGTTCTCTGCGGCGGTATGTCATCAGAGAGGGAAGTTTCTCTGCGTTCAGGCAGGAATTGTCTTGGAGCTTTACACAGATTAGGTTATAAGAATGCAGAAATTGTTGATGTCGGGCCTAATGTTGCAGAAGATTTAAAAGGGTTTGAGTATGCTTATAATACTCTGCACGGTAAATATGGCGAAGATGGATGTATTCAGGGACTTCTTGAAATTATGAAAATCCCTTATACGGGATGCGGAGTAATGTCCAGTGCGATTTGTATGAATAAAGAATACACAAAAAGAATTCTTAAGAATACAAATGTAAATCTTATAAAATCAGTCTTTGTACATTTTGATGAAGATCCTGTAAAAAAAGTTATGGAGCTTGAGTATCCTTTGATGGTAAAACCTGTTTCAGAAGGCTCCAGTTACGGTATGTCAAAGGTTATCTGCGACGGCGAGCTCTATGAGGCTGTAACAGAGGCGCGTAAATATAATAAAGATGTTTTAATAGAAGAATTTATAGACGGATTTTTTGTAACCGTAGGTGTTTTAGAAAAAGAGGGCAAGCCTTTTGCGACTGAAATTCTGGAAATCAGAACAGAGACTGAATGGTATGATTTTGATGCAAAATATACGAAAGGGTTGTCAAAATTCATAGTTCCGGCAACAGGTTTAAGCAAAGAAGCTTATGAATTGACCCAAAAAATGGCGGTGGAAGCTCATACTGCGGCAGGATGTTCAGGGGTTTCAAGAGTAGATTTTATGATAAAAGATGATAAGCCTTACTTCTTAGAAATCAACACAAATCCGGGAATGACTGATACAAGTGATTTACCGGCACAGGCAAAAGCCGGCGGAATTGATTACGACAATCTTGTTTTAATGATACTTAACAGCGTGGGTTTGAATAAATAATGTCAAATGAAGAACATCCAAGATATCACCAGAACAGACGTTTGCAGCAAGCCAGGATGCAAAGAAAAATCAGGCAGTCGCAAAGACGGCTCAATAGTCTGCGTGCTTTTTGGAAATTCTTTCTTGTAGTCAGTTTGATAGCATTGGGTATTGTTATTTTAAAGATGCCTCAATGGAGATTACATACAAATGCGTTTGACAGCTTGAATAACCCTGCTTTGGAGATTGTTAATAATAAAATTGTTCCTTCGCAGAAAGTTTTATCAGCTCTAAGAAGAAATCAAGTTCCTCTTCAGCCTATCTTTCTCGTTAAAACAGATAATCTAAAAAAAAGTATTAAACAATTAGAGCCTGTTAGGGACGTATACATAAGGAGATTCTGGTTTCCTGCAAGATTACAAATTATAGTAATAGAAAGGACTCCGGCAATTACGATTTCTCCGGATATAGAAGTGCCTCCAATTGCCTTCTTTTCAATTGATGGAAAACTTATCGGGCGTGAATATATGTCAAAGATTGATGAATTTAAAACTGTGCGTGTAATCACATATGGAAGTGGTGATGATTATAGGAATTGGGATAAACAGAAGGTAATTAATTTCAAAAAACTAGCCGCTACAGTAGAGATGGATTCCGGTGAAGAAGTTGAATATATAGATTACAGAAATCCGAAAGACGTTTATGTAAAAATTCCGACAGTAAATATAAGACTAGGAAGCTTTAATGCCGGTTCTTTTGATAAAATACACAGAATACCATCTCTTCTTCCACAGGTTAAGATGCTTAATAAAAAAGTTAAATATATAGATTTAAGATGGGATACAAATTATATTAAATTGGATGAATAATGCCAAAATCTGCTTATATTCATATACCTTTTTGTAAGTCAAAATGTAAATATTGTTCATTTATATCATTTAACAAACTTGATTTTGTTGAAAAATATATAGATGCCTTAATTAAGGAAATTGAAAGAGATTATTGCGGTGAAAATTTAAAAACATTGTATTTTGGTGGTGGGACGCCTTCTCTTATCCAACCTGATTTGTTAGAAAAAGTTTTAAATCTATTTAAATTAGAAGATGGATGTGAGATTACACTAGAATTGAATCCTGATGATGCTTCGGCGACTTATCTAAAGAATATAAAAAATCTGGGAATAAACCGTTTGAGTATTGGAGCACAAACTTTTGATGATGATATTTTAAAATTAATCGGCAGAAGACATACTGCTAAAGATATTCTGAATGCAGTATATCTGGCAAAAAAATGTGATTTTAATAACATAAGCCTTGATTTAATATATGGACTTCCACTACAAACTATTGAAAGTTTAAAAAAAGATTTAGAAGTGTATTTGGCGTTAGATATTCAACACATTTCAACCTATGGTTTGAAAATAGAACAAGCTTCTTCTTGGGGGGAAAATCCACCAAATATTCCAGATGACGATACTCAAGCTGACATGTATGAAATAATAAATTACATACTGGAACAAAATAATTATTTACGCTACGAAATAAGTAATTTTTCTAAAAAAGATTATGAATCAAAACATAATTTAAATTATTGGAACAATGCAGAATATTACGGTTTTGGCGTCGCAGCTCACGGATATGTTAATAAAATAAGATACTCAAATACAGATGATTTAAAAACATATATTTCAAATCCATGGACTAAATTAGAAACCTATTCAATTACAAAACAAAAAAATCTTGAGGAAGAAATCTTTCTTGGTTTTAGGAAAACAAAAGGATTAGATATTGCAAATATCAATCAGAAATTTGAAATTGATTTTGAAAATAGATATAACGAGATTCTAAATAAATATGCTGATTATATAGAAAAGACTGCAGACGGTTATGCACTAAATATACAAGGAGTTTTAATCAGCAATATAATACTTGCAGAATTTCTATCAGAATAATAAACCGCAAAAGTTGCAGAAATCTTTCTTTAATGCTAAACTGCATATATCTTTATGGAGTACATATGGAACCCACTAACGAGGAAATTGTTACAAAACTTTTATCTTGCAACGAGATTTTGCATGTTAAGAACAGTAAAGCTTTGATTACTAAGCCCATATACGATCTTGGAGAATTTTTGGATAATGTTAAACATTTATCAAGTCCATATGGTGAAAAATATATATTTATAAAATAAAGCCTCCTTGATTCAAGGAGGTTTTATTTTTATCCACGTACATCTGGAGTTCCATATCCATCGTGGTATTTATATTGCATTAAGTGTAATTTATTATCTGTATCTTTTTGAAGAACATAATGTTGAGCATTATTCTTGCCGTGGAAGATAATTTCTCCATCAACAATTTCGACCTGTACATAATTTATATTTCTTGTCTTTCCATTGGCTTCAATCATTTGGATTGTCCAATTGTCATTGTTGTCTTTTGTAACTTTTCCGACCTTAACATTTTTGAAATCTGTGATTTCGGAAACATCTATTACTTCTATTAAATTTTTAAGGGTTGTTTCGTTTAATTCACTTTCTTTGACATTGTCTAATCCTGGTTTGTAGAAAGATTTTTTAATTTTTGCTCTGAGTTCAGGAGTTATATTCGGGTCATTAAGTAATGCGAGTTTATCTTCATCGCTTAAACCCTTAATATAATCATCTGTCAAATCAGAAAGTTTTACGGGGTTGCCATCTATTGTAACAGTCGGCTCATTGTCAGATGGAGCTGCTGTTTTTTGAGCTCCGTCATCATCTCCTGGTTGCACTATAGCTTGAGTTGCTGGTTGCTTAACCGGAGCAGCCTTAGCTTTTT
This sequence comes from Candidatus Gastranaerophilales bacterium, assembly GCA_944324205.1. GTDB lineage: Bacteria > Cyanobacteriota > Vampirovibrionia > Gastranaerophilales > Gastranaerophilaceae > CAG-196. Next base: position 5,988 of record CALUVK010000089.1, read on the forward strand.
CAGCTTTTTCTTTCATATTGTTTAGTGTCTTAAGTAAATTGTCATATGTCTTTTTGTCGTTTACGCCTTCAATTCCATCTTCTTTATTTCTGGCGTCTTGTACTTTATCTATAACAGCCTGAATTTCTTCCGGTGTTACATTTTCTTTTTGTTGTAAATCTTTTAGTTGTCCTGTCAAATCTGCAAATTTTGCATTATCAATATTTTTTGCAGGCTCTTTGTCATCACAATTACAAGCTGTTGTATTGGGTGAAGAATTTGATACACGGCTATTTCTATTGTCCAAAGGATTACTCCATATGCTGCCGAAGTTACCAAGCCCACCAAATAAAGGGAAACTGAAGCCGCCCATACCAAATCCACCGCTAAATAAGCTTCCGAATGCATTGCCAAGACCTAAACCAAAGCCACCCCAAAAGCCTCCGCCTAAATGGCTGCCGCCGCAGTTAAATATTGTAGTATTATTGCTGCCAATATTAATTACGTCTCCGCCGCGTGAGTGGAACATTTCATAATGTTTAAATGCGCTGTGACAATTAATTCT
>CALUVK010000090.1 GCA_944324205.1 Candidatus Gastranaerophilales bacterium
GCCATATCAAGATTACCCTTGATTGCAAGAACAGGAGTCATGCCTTTTTGAAGCTTATCTGTTATATAATAATCAATCGTATTAATTTTTAAAATGTTTTTAACAACACTCATATCAAGCTTAAACAAAGTCTTGTATTTTTCAAGCACCATAGACTGCTCTCCGAGCTTGAACCCTTCCCCTTCGTTAAGCAGGAAATACCAGACAATATCACACGAGCCGTTTTTGGAAGTCAAAGTCAGCCTTGAGCCGGCATCGCCAACCAAATCAATCGGTGCGCCAAGAAGTTTTGAAACATAATTCTTGAAGAAATCATCGTTAACAAAAATATCAGAAACAACTTTAGTATCACACGTTTTCCAGTAATCCTTAACCGTGCCGTCCATTTTAATACTATTTGCGGGTTTGTTATTATAATATCCTTTAAAATCTTTTAAAGTAACATCCGTATTTCCAATCTCAACAATACCTTGAGTAATCTTAACAGGCAGATTTAACAAATCCTTGATTTTAAACTCCGACTCGTTAACATTAACATCGCCTCTGATATTGTTTTTTGTAAGATTAAGGTTAAAATCAACACTTCCTCTTACATCAACAATAGGCGCCAAAAGCTCCTTACCGTTTGGAAGAATTATATTAGAGGTTAAAATATTGTATATATCTCTTGCGCTGAAGTTTTTTGATGCAATATTTAACTCTGCACCCTGTTTTCTTGAAGCAAACGCATCTATAACAATTGTCGATTTATCAACCGTAATCGGAAACTTGTCTACATGTAATTCTCCGTTTCCCATATAAATACAGTTTTTATCGTTTGCGGAAACAAAGATTTTGTCCTTCCCTTTTGTCATTTCAAAATCAAAATCAAAGTGTAAATATTTTTTCGCTTTAGTTCTGTCCAGAACTAGATTTTTTGCATCAAACTTAATCCCGATATCCGGATTATTATAAGTTATCAAACATTTTTTAACTCCCAGAAGCGCCGAAAAAATATCAATATCAAATTCTGCAGGCTTTTGTTCTTCTTTCTTCTCTTCCTTGACAGGGAAAAGTGCAATCAAACTTGCTGTATCAACATATACATTATCTGCAAGCATTCTTTTTACAATAAGTTTCTTAGAAAAAATTTCGCTTAAAGAAAAAGCCGTATCAATATTTGTAAGGTTCAAAATCTCTTTTTTGTCTTTGACAATAGAAACTCTCCCGAGAGTGAAAGCAATATCAGGATTAAAACCTGTTGTAAGCTTAGGGTTTTCAATCACTAAATCAGCTTTGAGTGCGTCTTTAGCAATATTTTCGATTTTATTTATAACCCAGCTGTTAGAAACAATTCCGGGAATAACAGTTGTATAAGTTCCAACAGCAGCACCTGCTAAAATAACAGCAGAAACTGCACTTCCGATTAATATTTTTTTCACCCGACTCTTCATAAAAAAATTATAGCATAAAAATATATATCATTAGCTGATGTAAGTTGAACAGTATTAAATATATGAAAAAAGAAGACTTATTAAAGTCTTCTTTTTTGACATTTTTTAAAATTTCTAACCTAAGCACGTTTGCTGCCAGATATTGCAAGCTGGTGTCTGCCTTTTGCACGACGTCTATTTAATACTTCCTGTCCGCCAGGAGTAGCCATTCTTGCTCTAAAACCGCTCACATGCTGTCTTTTAATCTTTGTTCCTTCTAATGTACGTCTCATTTTTCTATTTCCTTTTCAGCTAATTTTACATAATAATAGTTTTATAAAACCATGAACATGCATTTCAGTCAATTGTATTTGTTAAGAATAGTTAAGATATAGATATACAAAAAACGCAAAATTAATATTTTTCGTAAATCCATTCTTTTAAACCCTCTTTACAAACGGTTTTTTTTAGACTACCATTAAACAAAGGAGAGGTAACTAATGGCATCAAAATATAAACGTGTGTTATTAAAGATTAGCGGTGAAGCGCTTCTGGGTGAACAACAATTTGGGATAGATTATGAACCAGTTGAAATGATTGCAAATGAAATAAAATCTATTGCAGACAATGGTGTAGAAGTTGCTGTTGTTGTTGGAGGCGGAAATATTTTTCGCGGCATGAAAAATAGCGCACGTCTGGGAATGGATCAAGCCTCCGGCGATTATGTAGGAATGTTAGCTACAGTGATGAATGCTGTTGTTCTTCAGTGTGCTTTGAAAAAAATTAATGTTGAATGCAGAGTACAAACGGCAATTGCAATGAATCAGATTGCAGAACCATATGTGAGGCACAGAGCGATAAGACATCTTGAAAAAGGCAGGGTTGTTATATTTGCAGCCGGAACCGGCAATCCGTTCTTTACTACGGATACTGCGTCAGCCTTAAGAGCGTCGGAAATAGATGCAGAAGCAATGCTTATGGCAAAAAATGGAGTTGATGGAGTTTATAGTGACGATCCTAAAGTAAATCCAGAAGCTAAAAAATTGGATAAGATGTCTTATGATGATATAATCAAAAATGAATTAAAAATAATGGACACTTCTGCCTGTGCATTATGCAAACAAAATAATATACCTATTATTGTTTTTGATTTTAAAGCGAAAGGCAGTCTTCAAAAAATTATGAATGGTGAAGCAGTAGGAACATACGTAAATTAGTATATAAAAGGAGAAAATTATGTCAGAAGCTCTTGATGAGATGTATTTATTCGGTGAAGAAAAGATGGAAAAAGCCATCAGTCAAATGAAAAGAGAGTTTGCCTCTGTTCGTACCGGCCGTGCAAATCCAGCAATACTTGATAAAGTTGTTGTTGAATATTATGGTGCACCAACACCTATAAGACAGATGGCACAGGTAAGCGTAAGCGAAGGTACAACCCTTGTTATCACTCCTTTTGATAAAAGTATTATGAAAGAATTAGAAAAAGCTATAATTAAAGCTGAATTAGGTGTTGCTCCAAATAATGATGGAGTTTGTGTAAGATTAAATTTCCCCCCGCTTACGGAAGAAAGAAGAAAAGAAACTGCGAAAGAAGTAAAAAAATATGGCGAAGATGCAAAAGTTGCAATTAGAAATGCCAGAAGAGATATGGTAGATCATTTAAAGAAAATTGAAAAAGATGAAAATATGCCTGAGGATGCTGTAAAAGACAATCAGGATAAAATACAAAAACTTACAGATAAATATGTTGGTATTATTGATTCACTTGTAACAGAAAAAGAAAAAGAGGTTATGACTGTATAATGACTTCAGAAAAGAAAGGTATATTGCGTTTTATACCAACGCGGGTACTAACGGGATTAGTTATCGGGTTTATTGCACTTTTTGCAATTTTATCAGGCGGTCTATATTTAGTAGCTTTAGTATTAGCAATTGTGATTCTTGCTGCTAAAGAATACACGACTGTTTTACGGCATAAGGGTTTTTTACCGAGTTTTAAAGTTATTATAGCTTCAAGTGTAATTTTTGCATCACTTGCTTATTTTAACAGGTTTGATTTGGTTGCTTTAGCATTTACGTGCTGTTCTATTATGGCGTTTATGTCAGTATTATTTAGAGGACGGCAGCCATATATTGCAAATGTTGCAACAACCATTTTAGGATTTGTATATTGTGGTTGGTTCCCGCTTCATTTATTATTCTTAAGAGATTTAGGCAGTCATCCGGTTTATGACGGAATAATTAAACAAAATGTTACAACGGAAGGTGCCGGCTATGCATTATTACTCTTATTTTGTGTGATTTTGACAGATAGTTTTTGTTATTATGCAGGCTGTAAATTCGGAAAACATAAGTTATCTAAAGTTATAAGTCCGAATAAAACAATTGAGGGTTCTATTGGCGGAACACTGACTTGTTTAGTTGCATGCATTATCTTTGGGCATATGCTTGAGATTCCGTGGTATCATTCTTTTATTCTAGGGCTTTTGATTGCAGCTTTTGCACAGATTGGTGATTTGTGCGAATCTATGATTAAAAGGGATGCAGGAGTCAAGGATTCCAGCAATATTCTTCCAGGACATGGCGGGTTTTTAGATAGAACAGATAGTTATATTCTTACCATTCCGGTTGTGCATTATTATTTGTATTTCTTTGTAGTGAACAATTTTATAGATTTGTTCAAAGGTTTATTCTAATGTTAGAAAATATTTTCGGCAAACAAAATGAATTAGTTAGACAGGCTCTGACACATCCTTCATACACAAAAGAAAACAATATTGAAACCTTAGAAAACTATGAAAGACTGGAATTCTTTGGTGATTCTGTGTTAAAACTTTTTACATCAAAACTTCTTTATGAACTTTATCCAGAAGCTAGTGAAGGTGAGCTCTCAAAAATTCGTTCAATTTTGGTTTCTGATGCAATTCTAGCCCAAGTAGGTGAAAAAATAGGGATTGATGAGCAGCTTTTATTAGGACCCGCAGAAGAAAAACAAGGTGGAAGAAAGAGAGAATCTAATATTGCTTGTGCCCTTGAAGCTGTTCTGGGTGCATATTATATGAATGGTAAACAAAATAAAATCGAAAAGTTTATAAAAGATTATATTATAATTTATGCAGATGATATTGATAAGCATTTTGAAAAATACAATGCAAAAGATATATTTCAACAATATACTCAATCAATAGATAAATCTCTTCCCAAATACAAAACCGTTTCAGTTAACGGGCCTGCACATAAACCAGAATTTATAATTGAAGTTGAATGGCAAGGAAAAATTATAGCACAGGCATCAGGCAAATCTAAAAAAGAAGCTCAGCAGAATTGTGCGCTGGAAGCTTGTAAAAAACTTGGAGTAATTTAGTAATTGGAATAATACATTTTATTTAAAAATCAGAAAGGAGATCTTAAATGAAAGTTAGTGCCATTAATAGTTATTATGCAAGACCTTGTTTAAAAAAATCTATTTCTAAAAATTTTAAAGAAAATGAGACAAAAACTAACAATTTACCACAAGATACAGTATCTTTTAAAGGAGTAAAGAATGCGCTTAAAGGTGCCGGAATTCTTGGAATTGCAGGTGCTGTTGTTGGAGCTATATGCAGCGGCGGAGTTTCAATTATTCCTACAATGATATATTTTGGTGCTTGTAATGGACTTATCGGTGCTGCAGCAGGTTCGCAACTAGAAGATGATGACAGCAGTAGCAGTAAAAAATAGAAAATTTAAAATAAATCCAAATCGGTTATAATATCAATTACATCATCTGCATATTGTTTTAGTTTAGTTTTTAGATTACTTCTATTTTTTGCTGCCCAAAAATCAAATCCAACAGCCATTATAGCACCTGTTAGAACAAGAAAAAATATTTTTAATAACTTTTGCTTAGAAGAGGTGTCTTGTTCAGATTGTTTAGAAACTTTATTAACAATATAATTAAATCCGCTGCAGGTTGCAGCAGTAATACAAGCACCACAAGCTAATTTTGCAACATTTCTATTTTTGTATTCTTTTATGCCGTTACGATAAATTAATGGTGCCAGACTTACCGCGCCAGCGCCATAAACCGAAGATATAATCATCCCTTTTTTATTTTGTGTATTAGACCCTGTAACTTGCATAAATTATCCACAACTATTTTAGAATAATTTATTCTTATTTTAGAAAAAATTATCCACTAATGGTATTATATAATTTTACAAGAAAAAATCAAATGCTTTATCAATAGCCTTGCTTAGAATATCTTTTACCTTTTCATTTTTTATAACATTCAATCCCAATTTCACTCTATATGCAAATTTTGATACCGCATCTACATCAGAAAGTCCATCTAAACTATCAGCATTTTCTTCTAGAAACTCAATTAACGCTCTACCTTCTAGTTGATGAAGTGTATAAGTAATCGTTGCATTAATAGCATTTCCTGCTCCCGGCCACACTGTTGCACCTTTTGCAGCTAAATTTGTTCCGACTACAGCATCAACACTAACAGCAGTTATTGCAGCAGTATAGCCACCATTACAACCATATATTCTAAAAATTTTTTTACACATATTCTTGGTAATAACTGTTAGTGCTGCAGTATCTCCTATTCCGGTATTTGCCAGTAATCCTGCTGTTGCAGCAGCACTGCTGGCATATCTGTTTACTATAACTTCTGCTCTCTGCTTCAAGTTTTGATTACCATCATTAAATAAATTAAAAATTGAAAAAGTAGAGTATGATGCGGTAAATTTGTGATTTACCGCATCATAAACCATTTGTATTTTTACATATTTGAATTAATCACTCTATCGATGCAGGCTTTTGGTGAATACTGCCATTCGCGTTTTGAAATCCTTGAGACCTTTAAGCCGGAACGTTCAATTATTGCCTGTTTTTTCATGTTTGAAACTTTTGATGGAGTTTTATCCTCAACCCCGTCAATTTCAATTACAAACTTGTTATCTACAAGCAAATCAACGCTCAAGCCTGCAATTTCCACACCGCAGGTAACTTTATGCCCGATTTCTCTAAAGGCATCTGCAACCTCTTTTTCAAATGCATTTTTATAAATATTCTCGTCAAAATCATCTGAATTAACTAAAGCATACCTGTTTTC
>CALUVK010000091.1 GCA_944324205.1 Candidatus Gastranaerophilales bacterium
CTCAAGGTTAGTTATACCAGTAATTAGCAATCCTGAAACACAAGGTCAATAATTCCGGCGGCAGGTCATCTATAACTTTTTTGATAAATTCCCGCTTTTCATTATCTGTATAGCTAAGATGCTCCCAATCAAAAAAGTTTTTGATTGGAAAACCAAACGCTTCCGGAATTTTTGCCAGGCATCTTCCGGGAAAAGTATTACCATTCTCAATTTTGCTTACATTTCTCTGGTCTATACCGATTTTCTCAGCAAGTTTTTCCTGCGTCCAGCCGCGTTTTCCTCTTAATTCCGCTAATCTTCTACCAAATAATTTCTTAATAGTGTCCATAATAAAGGCATAATTCTTTCCTCCTTTCAGACACAACTCTACTCTAATGCTATTTATGCAATACAAATAGCTCATTTTGTATTGTAGATTGTAACATAAAAATAAAAAAATGTTATATGAAAAATAAATTTTTACAAAAAACAGGTATGTTGGGTGAAACCCAACATATGGACTCGGATGGTGCAGGCATTTTCAAGCCAACCATGCATTAATGAGTATTTTATGCTACTTGAACGGTATAGCCTAATTCTTTAATAATTTTTAAAGCAGTAGATAATTGCGGCTGTTGTTCTCCGTTAAAAATTGCATAAAGGTTGCTTCTGGAAATACCTGTTTTTTTAGAAATTCCGGAAATAGAATCTTTTGCTCTTACTGCATATTCCAATGCTTTTACAAACGCATTTAAGTCATTGTCTTGTAAAAATTCTGCAAATCCAATATTTATCCATTGTTTTATATCATCATCCGTTTTTAAGTCATTTAAAACATATTCATTAAAAGATTTTGATTTAGTCATTACTAAGCCTCCATTGATTAAGAAGTTCTTGTGCTCTTTCTATATCTTTTGATTGTTGAGATTTATCACCGCCGTTAATTAATAGAATTATTTTTTTGTTTTCATTTATAATAATATTGTACTGCATGCAGGACATATTTCAATTGGTCAAAATGGTGTGCTTAAGTCTACCCTACGAATGTTCTACATTTTTTTATAAAAAATCCCCCCCCAAAAAAAAGAAAGGAGTACAAATGCAGAGAACTGCGTTAATTTGTAACAAATTTTCGGGGATAAACCGGAGTTCTTCGGTTTACTCTTCGTCAATAATCACGGCATCGGATATTCAGAATGTTGAATTATTTGCAACAGAAATCAATTCCGGTGTCGGAATTCGTACGGCAAGAGGAAATGTTGCCGTATGTTCGCTAATTCCCGCAGGCGAGCGGGTTATTAACATTTTTGAGAGCGTACAAAAGGGAAACACATACTTTTTTGTACACACAGAAAGTTCGACAGAGGGTAAAATCTATCTGTTTTCAAGGCTTTCTAATAGTTTAACCCTCAAAGTTTCAGGGCTTAGCGTAACATCAATGTCCTGTGCTACGGATTTTTCTCAAGGCTGGTCTGATTTATTTGTTTTTTCAAACTCCGAAGAGATGCTCTCTATTGAGATTGATAACTACAATGACGACGGCGAACTTGATGAAGTCAAAATGATGGAATTAAAAGATGCTGACAACCGTGATGTTAAAGGTCTTGGAATGGTAGTTTATGCAGGAAGGCTATGGGTATTTGATGAGCAGATTCTATGGTATTCCCAGCAGGAGAATATTTACGACTTTTCGACTTCAAGCGCTGAAATCACGACTTCTGCCGGCTATATTGAATTTGTAAAAAAGATTACTGCTATTTACCCTTATTTAGGGACTTTGGCTGTTTTTCATTCAAATTCTTCCTGCCTGATTTCACAAGACGAGAATTTAGCCTTCTATAAGACGTACGACTCTCCCGGAGGATGCGCAGGATATAATTCCCTTGTATTTCACGGAACAGAGTTGTATTTTTATGATAATACAAAAAAGGGCGTTTTTTCGTTCAAGCAGGTTGTAAACGGCGACAAGACTCTTGGAGAAAACATTGCAATTGATATTCAGGAAGAGTTATTCAATATAGCATCCGCTGACGTCAATAAAATCCGCACGCTTTCAGTTGTAACCTCTGACCGCAATGAAGTCTGGATGCTGCTTCCCGATGAGGATGAAAGTTATTCGACAATAGCGATTTACGATTATTTAAGAAATACCTGGGTAAAGCGCAAATCGCAGAAAATTAATTGTTTCGCAATAATCGGCGGAGTCTTATATTCAGGCGGAAAGAAAATTTATGAAGAATACACTTCAAACACATTTGATGAAGAATTTATCCCGGCTTTTTATAACTGTACACCGCTTAATCTGGGTTATGAAAACTCAATAAAAATTCTCTCATATCCGCCAAAAGTTACTCTGGATATGTATTACAACAACAGTTTTTATGTAGAATACGTAAAAGATTATGATTCAATGACTTCAAAAGTAAGGCATATTCAGACAAAATCTCTCAAAAATGTATTATATTTTGATATCGGCCACTGGGACAGCGGTTATTTTCCGATTAAGGATTTGAATGCAACTAAAAAACTTCCCGCCTCATTTTTTAATACTCTTCAAATGAGTTTTTTAACCAAAAACGAAGGTGATGATTTTTGTATAAGAAATATTGAGTTCGGAAAAATCAAAGCAAAGGCCGTATAAACTCAAAATGTCATCCTGAAAGCTTTGAAAATCTGGAGATGTAGATTGGTTTGAGAGGGTGTGATTTAAGAGCCCGATTTTCAAGCTGTTCAGGATCTTACAGGCGTTTTAATTTAGTAAAGAAAGGATTTCAAATGGGTAAAAAATCACAATCAACCACAACGACTTACGGGAATACAACAACGAAAAACCCGTACGCGACTGCAACTACAAACAATTCCGGTACGACTGCTTCATTAAACGCAGGCACGGCTCTGGATACCGTTTACAATTTTGTAAACAAAAACATAGGTTCGCTTTTAGATGAATATTTAAATCCGAATTTGAATTCAACAACAAATCAGGCGAAATTAAACCAGTTTACAACAACTCTCGGTGCAGAGGCTTCTAAAAACCTGGAAAACAATATTATAAGTCCGCTGTCTGAAAGGAATATGATACGTTCATCTCAGGCGACTGATTTGTATAATAATCTTGCAGATACAACAACAAACTCTCTTGCAGCTTATGTAAATGAACTTTTAGAAGCTTCTCAAGATAATACAGCAAGTATGTTAAATAACCTTTTGGCTGCTTATATGCAAGGGTATGATGTAGTTTCAGATATGCAAAATCAATCGCTTCGTACCAGCGCAGGCAATGCAACGACAACTTCCAGCTCGAGCAGTTCTCTGGGCGGGAATTTTAATTCCGGTGTTTCATCTTCTTCAAGTTTAGTGAATATTCTTGGTAATCTTGCAAAAATACTTGCAAAGTAGGAGTTTTAATTATGGATAAAGAATATTTATTTAAGTATGCTCCGGCAATTATTGTCTGTGCGGCGGTTTTACTGCAATACAATCTTTTTGTTACGCCTGAGAGATTAGAACAGACGCACAGGGAAATCCTAACCGAAGTTGCGCAGGTGTATATTACTAAATCGGAGTTCGGAAATATGAAAGACCAGATTATGGATATCAATAAGAAAGTGGATAAGATTTATGACACATTAATAACGGAAAGGAGTTCAGATGGCATTAACTGAAATTGAATACGGTTCACTCGCTTCATCAGAAGTTATGAACAACAATTTTGAATTTTTGGATAATAAAATTTCGGATGTTTCAGAGAGCCTAACCTCAACTGCTGCAACTATTAATTCTAATATTGCAACAATAAACAGTTCAATGGCTGCAATGGGTGAGGAATTAAATCAGGCAATCGAGGATTTAGACAGTAATTTAACTGAAGCTTCAGAAACATCTTTTTCAGAAAACGGACTTTATATAACAACTTACACAAACGGAACGTCCTGGTACAGAGAATATTTTTCTGACAAAGAAAAAACAAGCCGTGTTTGGATAGAACAGGGCGGGCAAACCTGGCAAAACAATTATGTGAGTTACATTAAAACAATGAGTAACACAAACTATAATATAAAAGTTCAGGATATTAATAATACTTATATTGAAGGTGCAAAACCCGCAAATTTTTCAACTACCGGTTTTACTCCTAATTTTAGATACGGAAGTAATCTTCGCTGGGCTGTTGCCGGTGTATAGAAAAAGGAAGGAGGAAAAATGGCTTATAAATTAGAAAAACCTTATACAGATATACAAAGAGCAGATTTTATCGTTAATTATAACCACAATCAAGGGTTAATGATTGAAGAAACGGAAGAAGCATTGTATGCATTATTACCCAATGAAATAATGCAGAATAATCAACCTGTTATTAATGTGAATTATGAAGCAGAACTGGCTTTAGAGCGTGAGGCTGAGTTTGAAAAGGAATTTTTTGAAACTTCTTTAGGCTGGATAAGAAGAAGTGTGAATATGAAAGACGGTTCTAAGAAAGATTTCTTGTCCGACTTGCTTCTTCAAATAAAAGCCGGACTTGAGCTGGGGCAAAATATTGAGATTGTTACATATTCGACCCCTGATTTTTCCAATGATTTAACCCCGGAATACCTTTTAGCCCTTCAGGTTAAGAAAAACGCTACGGCAGAATTTGTTCAGGAATGCTTAATGCAGACTGTTGCGGATTTTTACGGAGGATAGGGGGGGAAGTGAATTCAATACTAAAAAGGAGAAAAATATGTCAAATAATATAAGAGTAATAAGACCGTCCGGACGTGTCGGGGTTACTGTAAGCCTTGATACATCCGGTCATTATTCAGAGCTTGCTAAACAATGGGCGATTTCGGATGCTAAAGTAGAAAATATTGATTATTCAGCTAAATATTATGCTTCTCAAGCTTCTGAAGCAGTAAATGAAGCAAAAGATTGGGCTTATAAAACAGACGGCAAAGTAGATAACGAAGAATATTCCGCAAAATATTACGCCCAGCAGGCAGCTTTAGCCGGTGCAAACAGCGCTGATATAAATTTTTCTAATATAACGGATGCAGCTAAAGCTGTTATTCAGGCAAACTCCGGAGCTTCATCCGGAGGCGGTTCCTGGGGAAGTATTACGGGAGATTTATCTGACCAGACGGATTTAAATACAGCAATTTCCGCTTGTGCCAAATCAGATTTATCTAACTGTACAAAACCTTATTTACAAACAACAGGAGATGACGGCGCATACTGGTATAGAAAATGGTCTGACGGTTGGTTAGAACAAGGCGGCGGATTTAATGCAACAGCAAAGACAAAAGGTGCTGTAATATTTCCGATGGAATATGCTTCAAATGCGGTATATGTTCCACTTTTAACAGGAGCTTTTGAAATTGATGCTGATAGTACTGAAGCAGGTGCCGTTTGGATTTATAGTTATAATACTTTAATGTTTAGATGGGTTAATGATGGTCCGGATGGCAGAATATTTTGGTATGCTTGCGGTTTCTCGGCAAGTACATAAACAGAAAGGATAAAATAAATGGCTTTATCAATAGATGAAAAGGGAACAATAACACTATATCAAGGTGATAGCGGCGAAATAGCTGTTACCGGTCTAGATAATTCAAAAAATTATATGGTTTATTTTGCAATACAGGACAAAAAACGTAACTTAATCGGTGATGAACTCCAGGTTGCAGCTAATAAAACAAGTTCTATTGTATTTTTCTTAACATCAGATTATACAGATTTGTTAACAGTTCCACAGGGAAAACAATACGAAATTTATACATATGGCATAAAAGCCTGTGAAACAGAAAGTAGTACAGAAGATACTTTATTTGTGTCAGATGGTAATTACGGTACCCAGAATATGATTATAGTTTATCCAAGAAAAGTTATCGGAGGCTGATAAAGGGAAAGGAGGTTTGGTAATGAAAGAATGGTATTCGAATAAAGATGTAGGAATTTTTTTTGATGATATTCCCCAGGTTTGTATCAGATACTTTGTTCCGACAATGTCAGATGATGACAGAATTTCAATTGAAAAATATCCGTTTATTAACAAGAAGAATCTGAAAGTAAGACTTTGTGATTATAAAAAATATAAAACTTATAATTTTGAAATACCTAAAGGATATTGTTATGACGGTGCATCTATTCCAAAAGCTTTTTGGCGGGTGATAGGAGCAAATACTGATAACAGATTTTTGATACCGGCATTAATACATGATACGTTATGTGAAAATCACAATTATATTGATAATGACAGGCAATTCTCAACGGAAGTTTTTAATGCACTTTTAGAAGCGGGGGAAGTCAATGCGTTTAAAAGATTTTGGATGAAACATACAGTAAATTTCTATCAGAAATTTTGTAGTTGGAAAAAAGAGAGTTAAGTTGCGGAGCAAGCTCTACATTACTAATCTAGTCTCTGACTGATATCCTGAAAGCGGGGGTAAATGAAAAAAGGGGGATGGAAGTGATATTTTTAAGAGATTCTTCGGCTCTGGGGTAAATCATTCCTTTCATGTGTTAATTTCCCTTTCCCGAACCTCTGAATGACG
>CALUVK010000092.1 GCA_944324205.1 Candidatus Gastranaerophilales bacterium
CAGAGAAAAACTGTTGTAGAAAATGTTAAAGGGGTTTCTAAAGTAATTGCTCAGGAGACTTTAGATTATGTTCCCAATCTTTTAAAAATAAAACCTGATTATGTGCTCCACGGTGATGATTGGAAAAGCGGGGTTCAAGCAAAAACCAGAGAGAGAATTATAGAAACAATGAAACAGTGGGGCGGAAAAGTTATTGATATTCCATATACTGAAGGAATTTCTTCAACGAAATTGAACAAAATTTTGAAAGAAGTGGGTACAACTCCAGAAATACGTGGTAAAAGACTAAGACGACTGTTAGAGAGCAAAGATTTAATTACGGTATGCGAAGCACATAACGGGCTAAGCGGACTTATTGTTGAAAATACATTTATTAATGAAAATGGCCGCAAAAATGAATTTGATGCAATATGGATTTCATCATTAACCCAATCAACTGCCCAAGGCAAGCCGGACATTGGCTATTTAGATACAACCTCCAGAATGTCCGTACTGAACGATATTCTGGAAGTAACAACAAAACCCGTTATCTATGACGGAGATAATGGAGGGCCTCAGGAACATTTCATATTTACGGTAAAAACTCTTGAGAGGCTTGGAGTGTCTGCAATCATAATTGAGGATAAAGTCGGGCTTAAGAAGAATTCATTGTTTGGAACAGAAGTTGACCAAATGCAAGACAATCCGGAAGATTTTGCAGATAAAATACATGCAGGAAAGCAAGCGCAGGTTACAGATAACTTTATGATTATTGCACGAATTGAAAGTCTTATTTTAGAAAAAGGTATGAAAGATGCAATAGAGCGCGCCAAAATATATCTTGATGCCGGGGCAGATGGCATTATGATTCATTCACGCAAAAATACGTTTGATGAAATAAGAGAGTTCGCACAAATATACAATAAGCTCCCGAATCGAAAACCCCTTGTTGTAGTTCCTTCTTCATACTCAGAGGTTACGGAAAAAGAACTGGTGGAAAACGGTATTAATATAGTAATTTATGCAAATCACCTTTTAAGAGCTGCTTATCCGGCCATGGTAAAAGCTGCAGAAAGTATACTTGAAAATCATAGATGCAAAGAAGCTTCTGATAATTATTGTATGAAGATAAACGAAATATTAAATCTAATTCCGGGAGGTAAATAAAATATGATAAATCCTGCAGATTTTTATGAAATATTAAAAAATCATGAGATAAATTGTTTTGCAGGAGTTCCTGATAGTTTATTAAAAGATTTTTGTGCATATATTACAGATTTTGCACCAAATCATACTATTTGCGCAAATGAAGGTAATGCGGCAGCTCTCGCATGCGGACATTATCTAGCTTCTAAACATCCGGCTCTTGTTTATATGCAAAATTCAGGACTCGGCAATATTGTTAATCCGCTTCTTTCACTTGCAGACAAAGATGTTTATAATATTCCTTTGCTGCTTCTTATCGGCTGGAGGGGAGAACCCGGAATCAAAGATGAGCCGCAACATATTACACAGGGTAAACTAACATTACCCCTTCTTGAAGTAATGGGAATTGAATATCAGATTCTTAATGACAATTTTAAAGAACAAATTGAATATGCTGCTAAATATATGCAAGATACCTTAAAACCTTTTGCTCTTATTGTTAAAAAAGGAACTTTTGATAATTATAAACTTAAACATAAAATTATAAATAATTTTGAATTGACAAGAGAAGACGCTATAAAAATTCTCTTAGACAAAATGGGTGATGATTCGTTTATAATTTCTACAACAGGTTATACTTCAAGAGAACTCTATGAAGCAAGGCAAGAACACAGTCATGATTTTTTAACAGTAGGTTCAATGGGACATGCAAGCTCTATTGCCCTAGGAATTGCACTTAACAAACCTGATAAAAAAATCTTTTGTTTTGATGGTGATGGTGCACTTCTAATGCATATGGGAGCTGTACCCGTTATAGCTTCTAAAAATCTAAAAAACTTCAAGCATATTGTTTTTAATAATAATGCACATGATTCTGTCGGAGCACAACCTACAGCTTCAAAATTCGTTAATTTTAAAGGATTTTATAAGCAAGTATTTTCTGTCTCAACAAGTGAAGAACTCAAAAAAACACTTCCGGGATTTATTGATTTAAAAGAAACAGCACTTCTTGAAATTAAAGTAAAATGCGGGACCAGAAGTGATTTAGGACGCCCGAAAGAACTTCCTAAAGATAACAAAAAAACTTTTATGGGAGCATTAAATGACTGATTTTATTTACAGGGGAGCCATTGAAAATTTAAAACCATACGGAAAAAATACGCTTGTTTTTACCGGAAAAAAATCTTTTGAAGAAATTAAACATGTTGTAGAAAAATATTTAGAAAACTCTTTCTATTACAACGATTTTTCTACAAATCCTAAATTGGAAGAAATAGAAAAAAGTGTAAATAATATTACATTCAAGCCTGAAAATATAATTGCGATTGGCGGCGGAAGTGTGATTGATTTTGCAAAAGTCTATAAATATAAAACAAATCCGAAAATCCGGCTGATTGCAATTCCAACTACCTGCGGAACCGGTTCGGAGGCAACACAATTTGCAGTATATTATAAAGAAGGGAAAAAACAATCTCTTGATAAACCGGAAATTCTTCCGGATATCGCAATTGTCGACAGCCAGTTTGTAGAAAATAATCCGTCTTACTTAAAAGCCTGCACTTCACTTGATGCATACTGTCAGGCAATTGAATCTTATTTTGCGTGTAAATCAACTGATGAAAGCAGAAAATATGCTCTCCGCGCAATTGAGCTTTGCAGAGACAATCTTGTAAATTACGTTAATTCTAATAATCCCCTATATTCTTCTAATATGATGCTTGCAGCAAATCTTGCAGGAAAAGCAATTAATATTTCACGTACAACAGCAGCACATGCTATGGCATATTCAATTACTACAAATTATGGCATTCCTCATGGACACGCAGTTGCACTTAATATCGGGAAATTAATGGAATATAATAAAAATGTAGATGAAAATTCTATAAATGATAGAAGAGGTGTAGAATTCGTTAAAGCAAGAATGAACGAAATATATGAGACAATGAAAATTGAAAATGCAGAAATGTATTTTAAAAATCTATTTGAAAAAATTGGTCTCAAATTCGTGGAATACAAATCAGATTATATTGATCCAGAGAGACTTAAAAATAACCCGAGGAAAATAGGAGAGCATAATGAATTATATTAAAGATTATTTAAAAAATCTATAAATCCACAAGAGTCAATTGTTTTTCAAAATGTTTTCTTAGAAACGACGGGCGGTGGTATTTTGTAAGACCGTATTTATCAATAGCATCAAGATGCTCTTTAGTTAAATAGCCTGCGTTTTTTGCCCAGTTATACATTGGAAATTCTTCGTGGAGTTTTTGCATATAGCGGTCTCTGGAAACTTTTGCCAAGATACTTGCTGCAGCTATCGAGGCAGATTTTGAATCGCCTTTTATTATAAACTTTTGGGGATAAGAAAAGTTTTTTATTAATTTATTCCCGTCTACAAGAACATAAGAATTCGGATTATTTATTATTGAAGAGCAGGCAGAATTCATGGCTTTTAGTGACGCATTTAAAATATTAATCTTTTCTATCTCTTCAACTTCTACACACACTATTTTATTAAGAGTATTGTTTTTTATTACATCATAAATAGACTCGCGTTTTTTTTGAGAGAGCTTTTTTGAGTCGTTTAAGATTTCTAAATCTTTGATAAGTGCAGGAGTAACTTTTTCAAAGCAGACAGCAGAAGCGAACACTCCGCCGGCCGCGGGTCCGCGGCCGGCCTCATCTGTTCCTATAATAAGCTTATTAAAACTTTTATCAAATTCAAATAATTCTTCTGACGACATATTATCCGATTACCGGTGCTGTAAATGTTCTTGCTGCCAAATCTTTATCAAGCATTAGAAGAGCCTTCTTATCATCACCTATTAATCTTAATGTTGCTAATACTCCGCCTACAGAAGCTTCTTCTTCTACCTGTTCTTTTATATACCAGTCAAGAAGATGCATTGCAGCTCTATCTTTTACCTCTTCTGCTACATCCATTACATGATTTATCCTTGAAGTTACATACTCTTCGTGTCTCAAAACGTGTTCAAAAACTTCTAACGGAGTATTACCTTCTACAACCGGTTTTTCTATTGCTCTCAAATCAATTTTTCCGCCTCTGTCATTCAGATAATTAACCATTCCCATAGCGTGAGCGTGTTCTTCCTGAACCTGAACATCAAACCAGTTTACGAAACCCTGAAGATTAAGTTCCTGAAAATAAACTTTCATTGCAAGATAAAGATATTCAGAATAGAATTCTTTATTAATCTGGTCATTAAAAGCTTCTTGTAATTTTTCATCTATCATATAAATACCTCCTGTAATTCTTAAAGTTATTTTAGCACAAAGAATTTGCAAAATATTTAATGATATCGGAATATAAAAAAGACCCCTCACCCGAATTTCTAAGTTTCGCCTAAGCTCAACTTGAAATTCTTCCCTCTCCCACAAGGGGCGAGGGAACCACTCCACCAGGCGTGAAACCTGTCCGCTTCTTCAAAATTATGATAAAATATTTTTATGTTTAAGTATTTTTTAATAATTTGTGTATTGTTATTTATCTGGTCATTTTTTATTGAACCAAATCTTCTTTTTATAAAGAGATACAAAATTCCGGAGCTTGGAGATATGAAAATTATTTTCGCGAGTGATTTTCATATAGCAAAGGAGGAGAAAAAAAGATTAGAAAAAATAGTTAATACAATTAATGATGAAGAGGCTGATTTAGTTTTACTCGGCGGTGATTTTATCAAGGGGCATGACGGAAAACATACTTTAGCTATAGAGGAGCAGGCGGAAATTTTAGGAAGGATTAAATCTCCTGTTATTACTGTTTTAGGTAATCATGACGGATGGTTTAATAAGGGCAGGGTAAAAAGCGCTTTAGAAAAAGAAGGAATAAAAGTTTTACTAAATTCAAATACAAAGTTTGAAAATATTTTTATTGCAGGCGTTGAAGATATTCAGACAGGTAATCCTGATATAAAATCGGCTTTAAAAGACACAGAGTCTCCGAGAATTCTTTTATCACATAGTCCTGACATTTATTATGATGTAGAAGAAAAAGTTGATTTAATCCTTGCAGGTCACGTACACGGAGGTCAGGTTTATATTCCGTTTTTAGGGGCTCCTGTTGTTCCTTCAAAATACGGTTCAAAATTTTCAAGAGGAATAATAAACGAAACATATAACAAAATGATTATAACAAAAGGTTTAGGAACAAGTATTTTACCAATCAGATTTTGTTCGGTACCTGAAATTATAATTATAAATTAATATCAAAATAATAGAGTAGAATAATTTTTTTAAACAATTTGCATGAAAAATTATAAAGAGTTATAATTAATCTATATTCAAAATGAATATAACTCAAATATAGAGTAGACTTTAGTCGATAAAAAATATATGCGGATGTAATTCAGTGGTAGAATGCAACCTTCCCAAGGTTGACGTCGCGAGTTCGAGTCTCGTCGTCCGCTTATTTTTATAGCAAACATTCTAAACAACCAACTCTGAGACTGACCTCGCGACATCAGTAAAACTTGCGTTTTACGTACACCGCTCCCTCTATTTGCTCACATCAATCGTCAAAATCAATATCAAACTTCACGGAAAACGTGACATTTAGTCACCTTTTCCTGCTCGCAAACAGACACAGTGAGTCTCGTCGTCCGCTATCTTTAGGAGAAATTTTAAACAATTGTTTGCTTAATTTTTAAAAGAAGTGTTATAAACTTGTGTAAATCCACCTGTAAAACATTACAGGTAATAAATATTATGAAATCAAAAAAAATTTCAATCAGGTATTAAAAAAAACAACTATCGAAACTTTAAATGATATTGATTACACAAATATTTCACAAAATTAAAAAGCCAGAGCTTGTTTTTTATGCTCTGACTTTTGTTTTAAATGGTCGGAACGACAGGATTTGAACCTGCGACCTCTACCACCCCAAGGTAGCACGCTACCAAGCTGCGCCACGTCCCGATATTTTATTCAATTTTCAATTCTTGGGCGCAGCTTGGTAGATATCTTCTATACGGCTCGAGCGGAAACTTCCGTTTCCTGACTCGCCTACCTCCTCTCGAAACGATAAATAATCGTTTCTCGGGAGTCCTTGCCACGTCCCGATATTTTATTCAATTTTCAATTCTTGGGCGCAGCTTGGTAGATATCTTCTATACGGCTTGAGCGGAAACTTCCGTTTCCTGACTCGCCTGCCTCCTCTCGAAACGATAAATTATCGTTTCTCGGGAGTCCTTACTACGTCCCTATATTGTCTATTATATTTTCAATCACTAATCTCTAAAATATAGGTTGAATTCTTTACTCAACACTAACTTTTTAAAAATGGTCGGGATGACAAGATTCGAACTTGCGACCCCCGCGACCCGAACACGGTG
>CALUVK010000093.1 GCA_944324205.1 Candidatus Gastranaerophilales bacterium
CTTAAGATTTTCAGAATGGAGCACAACAGATTTGTGCCTGAATACAAGACAGAAGGTGCTGCCGGCATGGATTTATGCGCTGCTATTGATGAAGAAATTACGCTTCAGCCTCTGGAGAGAAAACTTATTCCAACAGGTTTAAAAATTGAGCTTGAACACGGATATGAAGCCCAAATAAGGCCTCGTTCAGGACTTTCTATCAAGCATGGCATAAGTCTCATTAACTGCGTCGGGACAATCGATGAAGATTATCGCGGTGAAGTCTGCATACCTGTAGTTAATCTTTCTAACGAACCATATACAATAAAGCCTGACGAAAGAATTGCTCAAATGATAATTGCACGTTATGAACAGGCTAAAATAGAAGTAGTAACAGAGCTTTCTGAAACAGTTCGCGGTGCAGGCGGATTCGGCTCTACCGGCAAAGTATAATATTATGTGTACTTTTGTTTCAATATTTATCTCCTAAACTTGACGTATACTGAAAAAAAGTATAGAATGGGGCATGGCACAAAAACGGTGTCAGGTTTATTAATTATTTAGGAGAACAGTCATGTACCAAGATGAAACGCTTATTTGTGAAGATTGCGGCTGTGAATTTGTATTTACTGCCGGAGAACAGGAATTCTATGCGGAAAAAGGTTTAACAAATAAGCCTAAAAGATGTGCAAATTGCAGAAAAATCAAAAAACAACAGCACAGAGGTAAAAAGAAAATGCACGATGCAATTTGTGCTAAATGCGGCAAACAAACTCAGGTACCTTTTAATCCTACTCAAGGCAGAGATGTTTTATGCAAAGAATGTTTTGATGCTGAAAAGGCAGCAGCTGCAGCTGAAAGCACAGTTACGGCATAGTAATATATTTCTAATAAAAAAGACTTGCTTATGTTTTAAGCAAGTCTTTTTTGTTTTAGACTATGTATTCTTTCATTCGATTCTAAAATTCGCCGTTTAAGAGTTTCATTGTTTTCTGCTTTTAGTATAACTTTTTCTATAATATCAACCGTCGCTTTGTCAGCATCTCTGAAGAGAAGGATATCAATTCCGGCAAGAATTGCCATTATGCAGGCTTCTACCGGGCCAAAAGCTTGAACCCCTTTCATCATCATATCATCTGTTATTATAATACCTTTGTAATTCAGGTTATTTCGCAAATATCCTATTGCATTTTTGCTCAAAGAGGCCGGAAGCGGCTCTTTATTGAAACATGTACAATATAAATGTGCTGCCATAATCATCTCAGTAGTATCAATATTTTCTTTAAACGGCTTAATATGAATATTTTCCATTTCGTTTAATGCTAAATCAATCTTTGGAAGAGTCAAATGGCTGTCTTTGTCAGCATCGCCATGCCCCGGGAAATGTTTGATACATGGAATAATTCCATTTTCTCTATATATTTTTGATACAAGTTTTACGCATTTTGAAACCGTATCCGGATTATCAGAAAAAGCTCGTTCACCTATTATGGGATTATTCGGATTTGTATTTACATCAGCACAGGGCGCAAAATTCAGATTAATTCCGTACTCTTTTAGTTCTCTTGCAATATTTAAATTCTGTTCTTCAAGGAAATTTTCACCTTTATTAAAAGCATACCTCGGGGAGAGATATCTTTCATGAATATTTTCGGTTCTCTCTACTCTTCCGCCCTCCTGATCAATTGATAAAAAGGGCTGAACCAAAGATTTCGATTTTATATCCGTAATAAGTTTTTTAAACTGTTCTTTTGATTTTATATCACGAGTAAAAAATATAACTCCGCCTAATCCTTTTGCCAGAGATTCATCCAAATAATCTCCGGTTCCTAAAATAAACATTTGATAAACAAGTTTTTCCATATAATAATCATACATTTAAATACCGGATAAAATCAATAAGCTTAATTTATACGACTTAATGGCATAAAATATACAATAATGGAAAATACTATTAAGTTATGTTGGGTAATACGGGTTTAGTCTTTTGATTACTTTGTTATCAGGTAAGAAATACTGCATAATAACAGTTGTAAAACATAGACCAAAATTTTTTATATTATTCTTTTTTTTGTTGTTTAAACAACAGAAATGTTGTTTAACATGGGTTATACTAAGAAAGTAAAAAGTTAAAATACAAAAAAGGAGATAAAATTATGACAACACAGCAAGAAGAAAATTTAATCAACTTATTAGACGGATACGTAGAAAAAGGCGGTCATCACCTTAATGTGAACGTATTTAACAGAGATACTTTATTAGATGCGCAAAAACATCCTGAAAAATATCCGCAATTAACTGTAAGAGTATCAGGATATGCTGTTAACTTTATTAAATTAACTAAAGAACAGCAAGATGACGTTATATCAAGAACATTCCACAGTTCTCTTGCTGGGTAAGCAGCAGAAATGATGAGGATTCATCCTTTCTCTGATTATCTCTCTTCGACTAAATAACACAATGCCTTTTTCGGGTGCTTAAATATAAGCACCCTTTTATATTACATTGTTTTGTTTTCCGCCGGATAGGAATACTTCTATATTACTCATTGTAGTATTTAAAATTCTATGTATTGCTTCTTTAGAATTAAACGCTGTATGCGGTGTAATAATAACATTATCAAGCTGAAAAAGGCGTGAATTAATAATAGTTTGCTCCAGAGTAAATTTGTCAAGGCGGTTAATTCCGAACATATAATCGAAATCTGTCATTGTTTCCTCATTTTCAAGTACATCAAGCCCTGCGCCTGCGATTTTTTTGTTAACTAATGCATTAAATAGAGCCTGTGTATCGATTAATTCTCCGCGTCCGGTATTAACAAGTATTGCTGTTTCTTTCATTTTGTCAAAACTTTTTTCATCAAACATATGGTAATTGTCTTTTGTAAGCGGAGCGTGGATTGATATAAAATCGGAATCCTTAAGCAGTGTATCAAAATCAACATATCTGACGCCGTATTTGTCTTTCATTTCTTCTTTTTCAAATTTATCAAATGCAATGATATTCATACTTAGGCCGTGTGCGATTTTAGCAAAAGCCGAACCTATTGCACCAAGTCCTACAATACCAACGGTTTTCCCGCATAATTCCGTGCCGATAAGGTTTGCCGGTGATACACGGGAATTCTTGTATTCCGAATATGAGACCGTAACTTTTCTGCAAACATCTAAAAGCAGTGCGAGAGCAAATTCCGCAACTGTAATGTTACCATAATTCGGGGAATTTACTACCTGAATATTATGTTCTCTGCAATAATCTAAATCAATATGATTAAAGCCTACAGAGCGCAGAGCTATTAATTTGAGGTTTTTAAACTGTTCCAAAACTTTTTTGTTTACTCTTGATGTTGTAAAAACCGAGATTACATCAGCATCACTATATTTTAAATCAACCGGAGCTAAATCATTTAAAGGCTCGTTTACAAGTAAATAATTATATTTACCCCCGTTATATTTACCCCCGTTTGCTTTTTCCAAAAATTCTTCTTCATAGCTTTCAACATCAAAATACACTATTTTCATGTTATTTTCCTCCGTTTTTGATTATTATAAAACAGACGAGTCTATATTTGTATAGCTGATAGGAATACCCAGAAATTTTAATATTTTTTTATTCTTTTTAAGCATTTTTTCTCTGACAAGCGGAATACCAAAGAAAATAACCTTTTTATTATGCTTACCCCATGACAATTTAAAAAACTTATCACTCTTTTTTCTGAACTGCCAGTTAAATGCCCCTGAATTTTTTAGGATTTTAAAAAGTTTTTCACCGTCTTTTTTTGTTTTCATGTAATTCAGAGCATCATCCATAACAATTTTTAAATGCTTCTTTTTTAATTCTCTGTTTTCATCTTTATTCATATTTGAAGTTATAGAAGCTGAATTTACTCTATACATTACACCGGTATCTCTCAGAGTGGAAAATTCGGGCTGGCAGGATAAAATTTTCAGGAAAAATCCGTTATCTTCAAACGCCGCATTTGTATCTATAAACCTGATATTATTACCCTTCAAAAACTCTGATTTGAATAATTTCCCCCAGGTGAGGCAATGAAGTTTGACAAGCGTCTGTTCAAAATTTTCCGGAGTTACTTTGTAATTATCGTATCCTTTATATAATAAATCCGTTTTTTCTGCTTTCTTAACCTGTTCTTCATTTTCCGGATTATCAGGAAAAGCTTCGGCAGAAGAATCAACAAAATCACAGCCTGTTCCAGTAATCTTGTTATACATTTTTTCCAGAATATCCGGCAATATATAATCATCCGAATCAAGAAAAAAGATATAATCTCCGCTTGCTGCATCCAAGCCGGTATTTCTGGCAGGAGCAAGTCCTTTGTTTTGTTCGTGGTGAATAATTTTAATCCGTCCGTCTTTTTGAGCAAACTCTTCTGCAATTTTAATGGAATTATCACATCCGCAATCATCCACGCATATAATCTCCAGATTTTTATGCGTCTGATTAATTGTAGAATTAAGGCATTTAACGATATATTTTTCTACATTATATATAGGAATAATGATTGAAATTTTGTCCATATAAGCTATTATAAAGTACAAAATAAAAATATACAAAGATTAAATTTTGTTTATAAAAACAATAAATTCATAATAATATCTTGCATACATTTATCAGTTGATTTTTTATGTATTAACTAAACTATTTAATGGATTTTTCTAAAATAGATTATATTAATATTTGTAAAAATATTATATAATAGTGTTATAGAGATTGACTTTCCAAAAACAGTCATTAAAATAATCGTAGATATAAGTACAAAATAGGAGAATGCTCATATGGGTATGGCAGCATCACAGGCCAGATATCTAGCGCTGGTCGCACGTAAATCCAATTGTGAATATGAAGGACAACAGATAAATCAAGCACGTACAGTCTTGTCTAATCAAAGTGCCAATCTATTCAACCAGATGCTTGGTCTAAGTGTTCCAGTACCCCCTAGTACACAAGATTTTACCAAAATGCAGTATTCATTTACGGATGGTGTAAATGAGTATACTATAGATAATTGGAACCAGCTCGCCAAGCCGGAAGAAGATTATAACTATGTAGTTACAACTCATTCTTATGTCGATATTTACACGGGGGCACAGAGAAAATTGCCGGATCCACAGGTGCAGTTCTCATCCGGACAGACTGCAACAGTTGACGAAATAGAAAACGCTATGAGGCTTCTTACGCAAAGACAAGCCGAATGGGATGATGCCAATGCGGCTCTTGCAGAAATCAGGGAAGAAGCTGCAAATCTCTACAACTATGAAAACAGCAATATGTATACCCGTATTTCCGCAAGCAGCTACAATACTGAAGATAATGCATATACAGTTACGTATAATATTCCGACATTAAATAATATTGGACGCCCGACATATCAAGATAGTACCGGAACAAGATATTATCTAGGGGATGACGGAAACTACTATTCAGATGACGGTAATGATACAAAATATACAGGAACTGAAACTTTACAAGCAGTTCTTACGCCACAGGAAGCAATATTTACCGGTTACAATAAGCTATCTGAAGATGACCAGACAACCGTACAGTCATCTATTCAAGCGTTAATAGATTTAGGTGCGCTTGAAGAAGATGTAGCTATTGATTATGCAGATGTTTATTATAATGCGGCTGACGGAACTATAGCTTTTCGCTCGGATTTAAGAACTTTGTATGGCGGAACTTCCGGCGGCTCTCAAACAATTCTGCCTGCTTATGTCGTAGGAGATGAAGCCACAGAAGGTACTATTCAGAATATCACATCAAACTATACTGCTCAGATTGCAGCCGCAACAGAAACTCTAAATAGTGCAATAAGTGCATATCAAGAAGCTGAAAGGTATTACGAAAGTCTTGACAGACCTACATATGTTGGAAACTGTGAACTTGATTTAATAGTAGAACCGACATCAGATCAGATGGCTGAACTTCGCCAGATTATAACCGATATGCGCGCGCAGGGTATTGATGATTCAATATCAGCCTGTTTTAATGAACAGGGTGAATATATAGGCGGTATTTATTCGTTCAAAATGAATGGTACTACTTATTATACAACCTTTGCAGATTTGAGTTCATCTTATGCAAGCGGTGATGGTATTAATAATATCGACCATCAGAATAAACTTAATTATTACAATGCATCATACGTTTCAACGAAGCAGGAAGAAACAAAAAAAGCTTTATTAGAAACAGACGGTAACGGGCGATTCACATCTGTAAGGTTTGAAGATGATTCTGTTACGTATACTCTTAATATGGAAACTATAACAGATGATAATGCTTACAAAGATGCAATGAATGAATACTATTATGCAAGTGCACAATACGACAAAATGGTTCAGGATATCAATGCAAAAACTTCTCTGATACAGCAGGAAGACCAGCAGCTAG
>CALUVK010000094.1 GCA_944324205.1 Candidatus Gastranaerophilales bacterium
TCAGAATCAGCAAGAAGCTCAAATTTTATCCTTCTTGTAAGATTAAAATCTTCTAATATCTTATCTACAATACCTTTGACTGTATAGAAATCAACTTCACCCGTATTCTGCCATAAAGAATTCTGGATATTTCCCGTAATAACGCCTGACAAAATCTGGGTTTCTTTTACTCCCGGATTTTTTTCATCAGGCTCGGAAATTTTTACATAACTCCTTCCGATTTCATAAGCCCAGAAATCTTTCTGGCCGTTGTCGTAATTATATTTCAAGCATTGGAGAATGCTTGCCATCAATGTCTGTCTAAGCATTGTAAAATCTTCCGACGCCGGATTTTGGACATAAATGGCTTTATCTTTATTAAAAGATACATTAAACTGCTTAAGAAGCGGTTCGCCTATTAGAGAAGATGTCTGAATTTCGTTCAACCCTTCTCCTGACATAATATGCCTTACTCTTGAAATAACCTTTTCTGCGTGAGAGACTTCGGCAGTTGCTAATCTTGAAGGCAAAGTCGGCGTTATTTGATCATAGCCGTTAATCCTTGCTATTTCTTCAATCAAGTCGCATTCTCTCGTAACATCGTTGGCTCTGAAAGACGGTACCTCAACTTTGCAGGCAATTTCGTTTTTGCCGAGAATTTTAAAACCGAGTTTTTCAAGAATAGACAAACATTTGGCAGGATCAATATCACACCCTAAGAGTCTTTTAACCTGAGGATATCTTATTGTGATTTGAACAGGCTCTAATTCATTGACTCCCGTTTCTACCATGCCTTCAAACTTAGCGTCAGCATACTTTTCCAAAAGCTCAACAGCTCTTAAAAGTCCGGGTTTGACAGCTTCTATATCAATTCCTCTTTCAAATCTTGCACAGGCATCAGAGCGGTAGCCGACGCTTCTTGCACTCTTTCTGTTGCTTTGAGGGGTGAAATAAGCAGCTTCCAGGGCAATATTTTTAGTATTTTCATCAATCTCGGAGTTAGCTCCTCCGAATACACCGCCTAAGCATACCGGCTCTTTTTCTGTAGCGATTACGACAGTATCGCGGGTAAGCTTTCGTTCAACCTCATCTAATGTAACGAGAGTTTCGCCTTCTTCTGCGCGTCTTACGCACAAATATCCGTTTAATTTATCCAAATCAAACGCGTGAAGCGGGGTGCCGTACTCTAAAAGAACATAATTTGTGATGTCAACAATATTATTAATAGCTCTAATACCGGAGGAAATAAGCCTTTTTTGCATCCACTCCGGAGACGGTTTAATAACCGCATCTTTTATAATACCGATTGAATAATATTTGCAGACATCGTTATCTTTTATCTCAACCTTAAAATCAGCCGGGAAAGTTTCTCTTGATGCGTATTCAAACTTCATCGGGCGGTTAAACAGAGCCGACAGTTCTCTTGCAACCCCGATAACAGACATTTCATCACCTCTGTTTGCAGTAGGTGCGGTATGGAGAATGTAATCCTTTTCAAAACCCAAAACATTTTCTACATTCAAACCCAGCCCGACATTAGGGAAAAGCCTGTTAAGGATTAAAATACCGTCCTCTTCCTGATAGTTTCTATCAGCAACACCTAATTCATCATCAGAACATAACATGCCTTGAGACTCAACTCCGCGGATTACAGCCGGAGTTAACTCAAACTGTTCACCTGTTTTTCTGTCTAAGACTTTACTTCCGACAGAAGCGTAAGGAATAACCTGCCCGACTTCTATATTTTGAGCTCCGCAAACTACTGTTTTTAAAGCGGAACCCGTATTAACGGTCACAAGGTGTAAATGGTCAGAATTCGGATGATTGTCAATCTTTTCAATCTTTGCGGTAATAATATTTGTAAATTTCGGTCTGACTTCTTCGACCTCTTCGACTTCTAAGCCGCTCATAGTGAGTTCATGCGCAACCTGCGCCACATCTAAATCACTTAAATCAACCAATTCATTTAACCAGTTTAATGAAATCTGCATACTTCCCTACCTCTCTGTTTTTATTAAATTTATTATATAACAAAAAGTAAAGAATAGTAAATTTTATGACAAATATTTATAATTTCACAATTTTGAAACAAACTAATAAGTCGTACAAGACAAACGTATTATACATAGATATAGCAATATCAAAGAAAGATAGACAAAAGTCTTCTCTTGCTTAAAATCTTTGTCTTGACTAAAGTTAATACAGGAGAATTTGTAATGAAAAATGCAATTAATCAAGCTTTGGAATGTAAAAAAGATGTTCCGATTGGATGCGTAATAAAAAAAAATGGAAAAATAATTGCTTCTGCACGTAACAGACGAGAAGAAGATAACGATATTTTAGCTCATGCAGAAATGCTTGCTATAAAAGAGGCTCAAACAAAACTTAACAGTTCAAGGCTTAACGGGTGCGAATTATATGTAACGCTTGAACCCTGTCCGATGTGCGGATGGGCAATTATTCAATCCGGAATAAGTACAGTTTATTTTGGAGCTTATAACCCGCAATATGGAGCGCTTATTTCTAATAACATTTTTAAAAACTTGACTAATGACCGTTTAAAAGTGTATGGTGGTATAGAAGAAGATAAGTGTAATAAAATATTGAAAGATTTTTTCAAAAGTATAAGATGATAACAAAACAAGAGCTTGACAATCTCGTTTCAAAATACGAGACAGAAGATTTTATAAAAGATGATCCAATACAGTTTATACACAAGTATCCTCAAAAAGAGGATGCGGAACTTGCAGGATTTATTGCATCATTGTTTGCTTACGGAAACAGAAAAATGTTTATTGCCAAGCTCAACAATTTATTTGAAAGAGCTGATAACAAGATTTCGGATTATATAAAAGCAGGTGATTTTTCTAACCTTAAAGGTTTTGAGTATCGTTTTTCTAAAGATAATGATATTATTCCAATTTTTGAAACCCTAAACAAACTTTATTTTGAATCTAAAGGTCTTGAAGAATTATTTGAATATGGATATAAGCAGGATAATGATATTTATAAAATGCTTAAAACAGTAGTTGATTATTTTTATTCACGAGCCCCCAAAACAGCAGGGCAAGGGTTTTACCATATGATACCGAATCCGGAAAACGGCGGAGCAATGAAGCGTATGAATATGTTTTTACGCTGGATGGTTAGAAAACCGCCTGTGGATTTAGGGATTTGGACATTTATAAAGCCAAAGGATTTATTAATTCCTCTTGATGTTCATGTAGCACGAGTTTCTCGCAATATGGGATTATTAACACGAAAGAGTAATGATTTCAAAGCTGTTATAGAGCTTACATCAAAGCTCAGAGAACTCTGTCCGGAGGATCCTGTAAAATATGATTTTGCAATGTTCGCTTTTGGTGTAGAATTAAATAAAAAGAAAAATTGAAAGGAGTCTTGAATATATGAATAATTATTCGGAATTTAATTCAAAAGGTTCAATGATAATATTAGCACTTATATGTACTGTATTTATAGTATTAGTAATAAGGGCTTTTACTTATATTCCGGATAACAACTCTGAGAATATTGTATCAAGAAACGCATCATCTCAAGTTAATATAAACGAACAAACTGTAACAAATCCTATTGCTACAGAAGAAAAGAATGTTGATATTAATGCACAACAAATGGAGATGCGAAAAGAAAACCTTGTGCAAAAAGAAAATAAGCTAGCTGCTGATATAAAAGAAAGACAATCTGAGTTAGACAGAAATCTTGAAGAGTTGCCTCAAGAGGTAGAAATGGAAAATATTTCGGAAGATGCTGCAAATACTAACGTACCGGAATTAACTCCAGAAGAAAAAGTTATGAAAATTTTTGTAGAAGCAGGAAAACTTAAAAAAGAGAAACAATATGTCAGGGCTATAGAAGAATTTCAAAAGGTTTCAACAGCCACGAATGATGTTGATGTTATCGCCAGAAGCTATGAAGAAATTGCAACTGTTTATGCTGTAGTAAAACGATATGGCACAGCTCTTTCATATGCACAAAAAGCGTATAATATGTCACCTTCGTCATCTAGAGAGATGCTTCTTGCAAGGTTATATTATAAAACCGGCGATATAGATAAAGCAACCAGACGTATAAATAATGTTTTACAGCGTGATTTTTCAGCAGATAGATAGGAAAGAATTATGACACCCGAAATATTAGATACAACAAGAATAAGAAAATTATTGTTTTTAGGTCCCAAAGGTTCCTATAGTGATTTTGCTAAGAACAAGTTTATAGATGCGTTTAACCTGCATTGCGTTAGTACAAATCTGAAATCTATTTCGAGCGTAATAAAGGCTTTAAGAGATGAAAATTCTGAGGACATTGCTGCTGTAATACCTATAGAGAATTCTATTGAAGGTATTGTTCGTGAAACTTTAGATAATTTATCATCTTTAAAAAAAGAAGAGTACAAAATTGTAGCAGAAACTACAATGAACATAGAACATGCACTATTGGGATATGCAGATAAAAAATCTGATATTAAAGTTGTGCGCTCTCATCCACAAGCGCTGGCTCAATGTAAGAAATATCTACAAGATAATTTTCCTGACTCTTTAATCGAAGAAGCTACGCTGTCGACTTCCGCTGCTGTTAAGTCTTTGCAGACAGCTGAAAAGAGCATTGCTGCAATTGGCAGTTTAGAGTGCGCTGAAATGTATAATGTTCCTATTATTGATACTAAGATAAACGATGAAGTTAATAATCAGACCCGATTTATACTTCTTGCAAAATTTATGGCACCTCAAACAGGGCATGATAAAACAAGTATAACTTTTTCAACAGAAAATAAAGCCGGCGCATTAAATAAAATTTTAACAATTTTAGAAGAATATGGAATTAATATGTCTTATATTGACTCACGCCCTTCTAAAAAAGAGCTTGGTGAATACGTTTTCTATATAGATTTTGAGGGGCATATTTCTGACAATAAAGTTGAAAAAGCTTTTGAAGAAATTATGCCGCTTGTCAAAATGTTTTATGTTATAGGCTCGTATCATAGTATATGATATAACTTATAAATCTATCACCCAATTACATAACTATACAATTCTACAAATAATGTAACATTTTTGTTACAAATATAACTCATTATTGTGTTTTTGATATGATAAATTTGAGGAATTAAGCAATAGAATTTTTGGAGTTGTATAATGAATAAAAAAAGGTTGATTTCTGCACTTTTGGTATGTTGTTGTTTAACTATTTTATCTGTTAAAGCAGATGTAAAAGTAATAGAAAATCAGACATTTAATGGACAAGGAGATTCGATAAACAATAATGATCCGGGGGTTTTTACTGTAAATCCCGGGGACAGTTTGGAAATAACCAATTCAACTTTTATTAATAACCATGGCGGATTAAGTGGTGCTATTCGCAATGAAGGCTCTCTTATAATAAATGGCGGCACAGCGGATAGTCATACGACTTTTGAAGGTAACTATAATGATATACCATCCGGCGGTGGAGGTGCTATTAATAGTTATGTAGCCGGCTCCAGTGTTTATATTGGTGATTATACTTCTTTTAAAGGCAATCGTTCTGATGCAATAGAAGACGGAGGTCAAGCTGGCGGAGCTATATACATTGGTAATCCTAATGGTGCTGGTACGCCCGTAACAAAGTTAGAGATTGGTGATTATGTTGAATTTAATGGAAATACTGCAAATAAAGGCGACTCCTCCATGGGTGGAGCTATATATATAGAAAACACGGATACAGATATTGGCGATAACTTTAAAGTTATAAATAACACGTCATATAAGTCCGGCGGTGCTATCAATATAAATTGTGCCGCTTCTGGTCAGACTGCTGAAATTGGTAAAAATGCAGAATTTACCGGGAATACTTCAACAATTGATAATGGCGGAGCTATACAAAGTGAAGATACTAATTTCACGATTGGAAGCGGTGCAACATTTGATGGCAATATGGCTGTAAATGGCGGTGCGATTTCTGTAAAAGCTTCGGATGATAAAACAACTTTCACTATCGGTACTGATAGCGATACTGCAGAAACAGGTGCTGAATTCTTAAATAATAAAGCAAGCGGAAATGGCGGGGCTGTTTATAATACAGGAAAAGTTGAAATAAAAGGCGGAACTTTTACAGGAAACTCCGCGCAGCAAGGCGGTGCTCTTTATAATGCAAACAATGCAACTGCAAGTTTAACTAATGTTACAGTAAATGCTGCTGACGATAATGGTTCTAATGACATCGTAAATGCCGGTACTACAACAACAGCAGGAACTAATACTTTTGCAAGTGATATCAAGAATGAAAGCACAGGTAAAATAAATTTTAGCGGTACTAATACAATTGACACAACCTCTAAAGTAACCGGCTCCGGTGAAATTACCAATGCCGGAACTTTAAATTTAAAAGGTAACGCAGG
>CALUVK010000095.1 GCA_944324205.1 Candidatus Gastranaerophilales bacterium
CGGTGTTTAGAGAAAACAAGAATGTTGATAAAATTTTATTTGGATGCGATGAAGAAAATATTTATTTCAGGTTACATGTAAATAAAGGTAGCGGTGAAATCAGTTTCTTAGATAGGATTAATCAGTTTTATATATATACAAGAAACGCTATAAGCATAAAAGACAGAGCCTTTATCAGACTAATTAGCAAAACAGATAACCCTTACCCGATTTTACTAGAAAAATTTGAACACGAGTTGACACTAACTCTTGTAAAAGATACGCTTTATCCTGTAAGGTTAGCATCCGTATTACATCCAAACATGTGGACTCTTGGAAACCCGGAAGGAATTAAAATAGTATTCCATGATGTAATTGATATACGCATTCCTTTTGAAAAACTCAATATTGCTCCTGGTGAGACTGTGGAATTTTTCATGGCCAATACGGATTCCGGCGTTAAAAATACATATATACCGCAAGAAATTTTGCTTTCATTAAATAGAGCTATTTAATTAATGCTTGCATTAAAAACTATTCTATGTAATAATATTAGTTAAGGTTGGGAGCCTTATAGATGGTCATTGGTTTTGGCCGGCTATTTTAGTATTTACAAGCCCGAAAAGGATGAGTACCTCACATTTTATGAGCGGATTTGAATTTAATTATGATTTTTTGAAAAAGAATGCAACGCCCGGTAGCTGGAGACGTGGATATGAATATTACCAGAAGGATATGATTCTGGAAGCTTATCCTGAGAAAAATTTCTATAAAGGAAGAGTTAAAGGAAATTATCAAGATTTTTATGTTACCGATTTAATTTTTAAGAAAAACAAAATTGAAGCAAGATGTAATTGTCCTTTAAAAGAAGAATGGTGCAAACACTCTGTTGCTATTGCACTTAAAGCTATTGAGGATAGTGCTTATGAAAACTGGATGATGGAAAAATACGGAGCGGAATTTGACAGAACTGATATTGATACAGCTCTTAAAGAACCTCCCCAAGGAAATTATATTTTTCATTTTAACCCCAAAAGACGACAAAACTTTTTTTCTATACTTGTAAGAGATAGAGCTACAAATAAAATAGTACGCTCTTTGGAGAATATATTAAGAGCATTAATTGATGTTCAAAGAACAGATCCAAATTTTGAATTAAATAATGCTCAAAAATCGGAATTAGCATTATTTCAGACTTTATTAAAGATTTCAAAACAGGATAAAAAAGCCGGCTGGTATGATATTCCTATTACAAAGTTTGCTCCGGTATTTCCTCTTATGGCAGAGCTGGAAGAGGTTTTAGACGAAAAAACTAAAGAGAGAATTCAGTTTACTGATAATGTCTGGAATTTAAATCTGGATGTTTCAACAACTACAATTAACGGCGGAACAAATATTGTTCTTGAACTTTTTTGGACACGCCCGGACAAGGATGATATTTACCCCTTTGAAGAAGTTAAGTATTTTTCAAGGCAGATTAAGTGGGGAAGGTATAAAAATATTATTTTCCCGATTAATATAGCGATGAATGAGCTTCCGCAAAGCATTATTAAATCGACATTCACCGATTTAAAAGAGGCGGATGGAGGTAAATTCGTATATGAAGAATTGCCGCATCTTAAAGAGATAATGAATGTTACTATTGCGGATAATATTTCTAAGCTTCTTTTAGACCACAAACCGCCTCTTAATGTGGTAACACTTGGTATAGACTATGATCAGTCGCTTAAGGCATCTTTGGAATTTGATTATTCAGGAGTTAGAGTTCCATATTCTAAGAGTAAAGATAAATCTCCTTATATATCAGTAAAGAGTGATGAGCAAGACGGACTTGTTTACTGGATAAAAAGAGATTACGAGCATGAGCAGATGGCATATAATATGCTTCTTGCCTGCAAATTTGTTCCGATGCAGACAAATAATCTGGCTTTGGAAAAAGAAAATGCTATAGATTTTTATAACTACTATATCCAGCAGGCTGGCGAGGGGTGGAAGTTTGAAGAAAGAGATGATATGAATTTCTTTAAACTCCTTAAAGAACCTTTTAGAATGTGCGCAAAGATTGATTTCTCTGAAGAATCTATTGATAGCATGGAAATCCAGCTATACGGTCAGGTCGGAGACGAAATCATAAATTTTGATGATATTTACGAAACAATTCAGAGCGGTGAAAAATATGCAAGAGTTAGAAGCCTCGGTTTTGTAGAGTATCCAGCGCAGAATATTTATCAAATTATGCGTTCATTTAATTCATTTGATGCATACAGAAATAACGAAAACAAATTTTTGGTTAAAACTTACCGTGTTGGTTTAATTACAGAACTTAAAAACCAAGGTTTTGAACTCGTTATGAGTGATAAATTCCAAAAATTCTGGGATCAAATTTCCACATTTTCAACAACATCTGACGGAGTCGAGCTGCCAGAGGGTGTTAACGCAGAATTCAGAGAATATCAGGTTAAGGGATTTCACTGGCTATGGTTCTTATACCAGTATGGTTTAAATGGTATCTTAGCTGATGATATGGGGCTTGGTAAAACCTTGCAGGCCTTAGCCCTTTTGGAAAAAGCAAAGGAAGTAGATGGCCCCCAAACAACTCTGGTTATTGCACCAACTACTGTTGTGTTTAACTGGGAAGCTGAAATACAGAAATTCACTCCGGGCTTGAGCTGTCTTAAACTTACCGGAGTTGATAGAAAAGAATGGTTTAAACATATTCCTGAATACGATATTGTAATTACAAGTTATGCGCTTGTAAGACGTGATATTGCAAAACTTAAGAAACATCATTTTAGATATGTTATCTTAGATGAATCTCAAAATATCAAAAACGCAATTTCTCAAACTGCACAGGCTGTAAAAGAGCTTCAATCGGATCATAAACTTGCTCTTTCCGGGACTCCTATTGAAAACAAACTGGAAGAGCTGTGGTCAGTATTTGATTTTCTTATGCCGGGATTCTTGTTTAATGCTGCAGAATTCAATTACAGATATGTTACACCGATTATGGAAAGACAGGATAAGACTGTTGAAAAACGTTTGAAACTGCAAATATTCCCGTTCATCTTAAGACGTATGAAGAGGGATGTTGCAAAAGACTTGCCGGATAAAGTTGAAAATATGGCATACTGTGAACTAACAGATGAACAGAGAGACTTTTATCTCGATGTTCTTGATAGTACAAAAGAAGAACTCTTTAAGAGTATTGAACTTAACGGGCTTGAAAAAAGCAGAATGTCAATATTCTCTGCGCTTCTCAGATTACGTCAGATTTGCTGCCACCCGAAACTTTATGACAAAGAAAATGTTAAAGGTGTCATGAAATCCGGTAAATTTGAATACTTGAAGGGAATGCTTGAACAGATTATTCAAGAAAAGCACAGAGTACTTTTATTCAGCCAGTTTGTAGATATGCTTGATATCATTAAAGCCTGGCTTGAAAGAGAAGGAATTCCTTATGAATACCTGACAGGAAAGACAAAAGATCGTCAGGCTGCTGTTGAAAACTTTAACAATAACCCGAATATTCCGATATTCTTAATAAGCTTAAAAGCCGGCGGAACAGGTTTGAACTTAACCGGCGCAGACTATGTAATCCACTACGACCCTTGGTGGAACCCGGCAGTTGAAGATCAGGCAACAGATAGAGCTTATCGTATCGGGCAGACCAAAAAAGTATTTGTATATAGACTTATTACAAAAAATACGGTTGAAGAAAAAATTCAGAAGATTAAAGGCAGAAAGCGCGATCTTGTTGACAGCGTAGTCTCAATTGACAGAAATATCACAAAATCTCTTACAATGGAAGATTTGGAAGATATTTTCTCTGCAGATTAGAACAAATCTCTTTTTATCGGATTTTATATTTTCGGGATTAATTCTTTATGTTTGGGAAAGTAAGATAGATAATTATCCGGCCTGCTTTTTCTGCTTAAAAAGTTTCAGCAAAAAGCCAATTGATGAGGCTGGAAATCCGATGAATATATGCTCAAGTTTTTTGAGGAACGGGGTTTGCTTGCTTGCGGCTTTTTGTATATGCTTGTAAATCCGAAGCTTTGCATAAGCAAGCTCTTCGTTTTCAAAGAATTTATCTTTTGTTGTTATTTTGTAAGAATTATCACAATATTTTTTGTACTCGTTTTCATAGCGCCAGAAATTATACAGTCCTAAATACTGATCGCCGGAGAATTTCTCGTTTTTGCTGTACGGGTATTTAGGAAGATAAATCCCCGATTGCTTGTATTGAAGAATAATGAAGTTATTTGCAATACATTCTCTTGATTTTTGCATGATATCTTCCGAAACATCTGCCGCATCTTCCATATAAATATCGTCAAAATTCCTCCGAAAACAAGAATAACAGAGGTATTGCTCGGGTGTAAAGCGGCATTTTATTTCAGAAAACGGGTTTTTCTTATGCTTGTTTTCTTCAAGGTCAAAATATTTGGAAAAATAAGGCTCTTGAATAAGTTGTGTATCAAGAAAATACTTGTTTAAATCATCCCGAAGCCCGAACATCCACCAATCCGAGATGTGGAAGGGGATAGGAACCCTATCCTGGTCTTTTCCGCTTTTAAGATTTAAGCGTGAAAACAGGCAGCTTGTAAGGATTTTATGTTCAAATAAGTTGTATTTATCAGAGCGTGCCTGAAATTTGTCAAAATAATCCAGAAACTTGTCAGACGTTAAAATCATGTCACTCCGAAGCTTCATCGCATATTTGCCTGTTGCTTTTTTTAAGCCTTCCTGCGTCGAAACAAGCTGGCGGTTGAGGTTGTTATAAGTCTGCATCTTATCACTCATCAAAATTGCCCCCGGATCATCCGACAAAACCAGAACATCATAATCCAGCCCCCGAACATCAGCGCCCTTATTTGTTGATAAAATTATTTCTGCATATGGTAAAAATTTTCTTATACTTTTCAAACATTTAGGAGTTTCTTCATTATCAATTGAGCCTTGAACGATAACTGAAATTTCTTCAGGTGAAATACCTTTTTTTAATTTACTTTTCAATAATCTATTAATTAATTTATTAGTACTACGTTTTTTTATCCTAAAATACTGTTTATATTTTTCAATCAAATTGATGCATTCTTGCCTGTAACTAGTTCTATTTAACATTTTTTCCATACAATAACCGTATTTTCCAAGAAAATATCTTACTGAAGCATCATTAATATAACCAAGATGTTTTAAAGAAAGTTCGAACATCTTGTCATAAGCTTCAATTAAATCTAAATATTTATCAGAGCGTATACGAGAAATTGAACCTGGCAGAATTTGATAAAAATAGCTGCTATTATCTGAAATCTTGATATCTTTGGTATTTAATATGGCTTCTGTATTAAATAAATTATCTTCGCCAATATATAAACCACCATTTTGTCGAATATGTAAATTATTAATAAAACCTGTATTGAAAAAAATATTGGGTACACATTCTATAAAGGCGAAATAGTTTGTAATCGTGTTCCCGTATTTCTTTCTTCCGGCAGAGCGTGCAGATAAGAAGTTTCTGTTTGCTTTCACATCACAGCAAGTAAAATCTCTAATAAGAATATCAGGTTTGCTCTTGAGCTCATTCACTGCTGTTTCAATATAATCAAGAGCCACATAATCATCGGCGTCAACAAAAGTAAAATATTCACCGCAAGCATGCTCAATACCGCAATTACGTGCAAAACCAACTCCTTGTTGAGTCTCTTCTAAAATTTTCACTCTGTCATCTTTGGCTCCAAAGCGTTCAATAATTTCAACAGAATTATCCATAGAATTGTTATTTATATAAATAATTTCTATATTTTTGTATGTTTGATTAATAAGTGATTGAATATTATTAATCAAATACTCTTCATCACCACAAGCTGTTATAGTGTTATATAGAGGTACAATTATTGATATCAACATTGAAAAACCTCACGATAAATCATTTTAAAAGTTTTTATATCATTTAAAACTTTAATACTTTTCATTGCCCAAACAGTATTATTTTCAAAACCATTACCACTTAAAGCACCTTTATAATATTTCTGAATACAATTGATAATTCTATCATCATATTTCCAGTAAGGATAAGCAAAATAATTAAACCCCTCCGAATTTATATTTTTCAACCATTCTGGAGTTTTGATTTCTTCTTCAATAGCTTGAATTTCATCTATCTCTGTTAAATCTTTATGAGATTTTGAATGATATTGTAATCTCCCAATACCCGATATAGCTCTTAAATCATCAACATCTGCCCAATAATTATTATTACTGGACACAAAACCACTTACTACAAAAAATTCTGCAGGATAACCAAAAATTTTTAAAATAGGAATAGCATAT
>CALUVK010000096.1 GCA_944324205.1 Candidatus Gastranaerophilales bacterium
TCAGCGTTAACCCCGTCTATATTTTTAATTAAGTCCGTAAATTTTCTTGAAACCTCTTCGGTTCTGGTTAAAGACGCTCCGTCAGGAAGCGTAATCTGCGCAAGCAAGACACCCTGATCTTCATCAGGAATAAAACCTGTAGAAATCGTTTTAAAGCATAAAAGAGTTAAAAGAATTATTCCCGCATAAAGGATTATTACAAGCTTTTTATCGTAAACAAACTTTTTAACATATTCCATATAAAAGTTTTCAAGCTTTGCAAACATTTCATTGAAATCTTTTACCAGAATATCGGCTTTTTGTCCGATTTTAACCATAATCGGATGTTTTTCTTTCAATTTGTCTTGATTTTGGCCTAAGAAATGCGAACACATAGCAGGCGAAAGAGTAAGTGCGCAAACAGCAGACAGTGCGATTGATACCGCAATACAAACGGCAAACTGTTTATACATAACCCCTGTCATACCGCCCATAAATACAATAGGCACAAATACCGCCATCAAAACAAGCGCCATTGCAACAAGCGCAAACCCTACTTCCTGCATCGTAAGCTGGGTTGCAATAACAGCGGATTTTCCTTCATCAATATGCCTTTTTACGTTTTCAATAACAACAATAGCGTCATCGACTACGACCGCAACCGCAAGAACCATCGCAAAGAGGGTTAGGAGGTTAATCGACATCCCGAACGCTTTCAGGACAAAGAATGTACCAATTAAAGAAACCGGAATAGTAACGCACGGAACAAGAGTTGCCATAGCATCACCTAAGAAGAGGAAGATAATAAGAACAACGATTAAGCCTGTAAGAAGGATTGTAAACTCAACTTCTTTCATTGATTCATGAATATAATCGGCATCGTCTTTTACATACAAAATCTTGATACCGTTTGTCATTTGTGCGTTTAATTCATCAACTTTTTCTTTAACCGCTTTTGAAAGGTTGATAACGTTAGCGTCAGGAAGCTGTGAAATTATAACAACCGCAGAAGGCTTACCATTAACCAAACCTAAATTTGAATAAGATTCAGCTCCCAATTCAACCCTTGCAATATCTTTAATTCTAACGTTTGAGCCGTCCATATTAGAGCGGATAATAATATTTTCAAACTGTTCTACTTCATCAAGACGCCCCTGCGTTTTTAATGTCAACTGCAAAGCGTTCTTCTCATCAGTAGGGAGCTGGCCTAAAGCGCCTGCCGTAACCTGCGTATTTTGAGTAGAAATTGCGTTCTTTACTTCGCTTGTTGAAATACCTAAGCCTGCCATTTTTTCAGGGTCAAGCCAAATTCTCATAGAATAGTTGCCGCCGCCGTAAACTTCGACATCAGCAACACCTTCAACACGTTTAAGTTCATCTTTAATATATATAGACCCGTAGTTTGTTAAATCCAATTGTGTCCAGTTTCCCGACTCCGGGTAAAGCGTAAGAATAATAGCGCCGGAACCTGATGTCCTGCTTATTGCTGTAACCCCTGTTCTCTGAACATCTTCAGGTAACTGTGACTGAACCTGCTGAATTCTGTTCTGTACATTCATCAGGTTAATATTCTTATCGGAGCCGACTTTAAAATAAAGGGTTAAAGAATAGCTCCCGTCATAAGAGGTTGAAGTCATATAGGTTAAATCTTCAACACCGTTAAGTTTATTTTCCAAAACAGTAGCAACAGATGACTCAATAACCTCGGCACTTGCACCCTGATAGTTCGCAGAAACTCTTACCTGCGGAGGGGTTACATCAGGATAGCTTTCCTGTTTCAAAGTGAGCATGGAAATTAAGCCCAAAATCACTATACATACTGATATTACTAATGCAAATCTGGGTTTTCTTATAAAAAAGAATAACTTTTCTTTATCAAATATCTGTTTCATTAATCTTCTTCACTTTTTGCTACTACTTTTAACTTCTGGCCTTCGGTTGTAATATTCTGGATACCTGAAACAACGATTGTATCGTTAATATCAAGCCCGCCTTCTACAATCCAGTTGCTGTTTATATCATCAGAAACTTCAATATTTTTCCTTACAGCCTTATTATCTTTAACCGCCCAGACATAATA
Source organism: Candidatus Gastranaerophilales bacterium (assembly GCA_944324205.1). GTDB lineage: Bacteria > Cyanobacteriota > Vampirovibrionia > Gastranaerophilales > Gastranaerophilaceae > CAG-196. Next base: position 2,060 of record CALUVK010000096.1, read on the forward strand.
CCCGCTCATAGCATCACCCTTAGCGCATGCCTGCGGAACGGTCATGTATTCAACAAGCCTCGGTGCAATCAGTTTAACCTTCATATAAGCTCCCGGAACAAGCCAGCATCTTGAGTTATCAAATGAAGCACGCATTGTAACAGAACCGGAGTCTTTATCAATCTTGTTATCAACAAAATTAATGGTGCCGGTCTTGTCGTACCAGCTTCCGTCTCCGAACTGGACTTTTACTTCAACATCTTTAAACTTATCACTAGCTCTCAATAGTTTAACAAAATCATCGGTTTTCAAGCTGAAAGTAACATAAACAGGCGAAACACTTGCTACGTTAACAAGAGAACCGGAAGATGCCGTTACATAGTTGCCTTCCGTTATATTAACTTTCCCTATTCTTCCGTCAATAGGTGATTTTATGGTTGTGTAACCTAAGTTTACCCTTGCAAGTTCAAGCTGTTGAACCGCCGCATCTAATAATGCCTTGTTCTGGTTTCTCGCAGCAAGGCTTGAATCCACATCAGAGCGGCTGATTAAATCTTCCTTAACAAGCGCATTTGCCCTGTTCCATTCCTGCTGGGCGTTTGTATATAAGGCTCTGTATTGGTTAACGGAAGCCTGTGCGTTGTTTACATTAAGCTGATATTCTCTCGGGTCGATTTGAAAGAGGAGCTGGCCTTTTTTTACAAAATCGCCTTCTTTAAAATATTTTTTCTGCAAAAACCCCGAAACTCTTGCAATCACGTCAATTGAATACTGCGCTTCAACTCTTCCCGTAGCTTCAGCTGAAACATTAACTTTCTCTATATGCGGATTATCAACCTCAACCTCCTTAGGTCGCATCATTGCCTGTTTTTGAATAAACCCGCCTATAGCTCCTGCTGTTTTATTATAAAAAATCGGCACAATTATTATAAGAAGTATAATTATACCAACTTGTCTGCGTGTCAAATTTATTTTCATATTTCCCTCTCTCCAACCATAACGGTAGAATTTTCTACCATTATATCTTTATTAAAGCCATTATGTCAATGAACCCTTGTTTTTATCAACCATATAGAGTACAATTATTTCGATGAGTAATAATACTGAATTAAATTTTGAAGAGAGTATAACTTTTCAAATCGATTACACTTCAAATTTTAACAAATCTTTTCGCAGGAGATTCAGCACTGCATATATTGATGCGGAACTTTTACCTGACGAATTTGCAATAATATTTTTTCTTGCAAAAGAACCTGATATCTCTCAAACAACTATTGCAAAATATCTGTTTAAAGGTAAGGCTCACGTCGGAAAAATCCTTAAAGAAATGGAGCAGAAAGGTTTGATAAAGCGCCAAAGTTCAGGACATTCATCACCCGCTAAAATAATTTTGCTTAATAAAGCTAAAGAAATTTATAAAAAAGGCCTGAAAGAAGTCGATATACTTGAAGAAAAGTATAAGCAAGAATTTACAAAAGAAGAGCATATGCAATTTCTTAACTATCTTAAACGCTACCGCAGTCTCCTGAGTTCTTTTGTAGAAGTCAATCTAAAATAACAATTTCTGTTTAAATATCCATGAAACTTTTCATTACTGTATATAAGCACTAATAATCATTATAATTAGCTTTTTCAATTTCCTGTTTTTATTTATCCTTTAAATCTTCTTCCGGTAATAAACATTCCATATCTTTAATAATTAAATATGCACCATAATTTTTATTGTGGTGCATAAAGTGCTCTTCTTTAAAAAATATCTAAAAAATAAGAACTCGTCAATTTAAAAACAAATATAAAATCAACTATGTAAAAAATGTAAAAATTCTTTAATTCTGATTCCAGGAAGCTTTATGCGCCACAATAAAAATTATGATAACTATCAGAAAGTGAAAAATAATGAAGGAAAGACTTGTAATTTTAGGCTGCGGCGGACACGCAAGAGCGGTTCTTGATGTTATTTTATATAATAATCAATATAAAGATATAATATTTGCAGATAAAAATGCAAGAGAAAATGAAACTATTCTTGGCTATCCCGTATACAAACAATATAAAATAACGGGTGAAAAAGTTTTTGTTGCCATTGGTGATAACTGCAAAAGAAGAACTTTGTGCGAAAAATATTACAGCAATCTTATTTCTGTTGTCTCAAAAACTGCTTATATCGGAAAAAATGTGAATATAGGAAAAGGTGTTTTCGTTGCACATAGCTCACATATCGGTATATTGTCCGACATTGATGATTTTTGTGTAATCAATACTTCCGCATCTATAGATCATGAATGCAAAATCGGCAAAGGTTCATTTATAGGGCCCAACTCTACAATATGCGGGAAAGTTACCGTTAAAGAAAATGTTTTTATAGGAGCGGGAACTACCATTATTGATAATATCTCAATAATTGATAATACCGTAATCGGAGCCGGAGCCGTTGTTATCAAAGACATAACCTCTTGCGGAACGTATGTGGGCATCCCTGCGGCTAAAATAACTCAATAGTCATAAAAACAAATATTTTAATTTTTATAAATTTGTCAAGTTATTCTGCATAAACTTTCATTAATTGCTCTGCAATAATCCAATCGCTTTCTTCATCAAGCTCATATGCCGTGTATGAAGGAAGTTCGTAAAAAGTAATTTTCCCTGAAAGCCGGCATTTGTCTCTCAAAATATTTCCGGCTTTATTAATATAGCAGGCGCCTGTTTCCGCAACAAGTCCTTCAAAATCCTGTCTGCGCGGGCGTCTGCGGTAATCATAATTAACAGGTTTTACCCCTCCGTCCGGCTCTATAAACCACTTAAACTGCTTTTCAACAACTGCAGAAAATATCGAATCCGCATCACTTTCAATATATTTTTTGAACATTCCGTCTATATGCTCTGATTTTAATAAAGGAGAAGTCGCCTGGATTAAAAAGAAATTGTCTTTTTTATCAAGCCCTGCATTATCTATATATTCAAGCATTACTCTTTCAGTAGAGGCTGTATCAGATGCATTCTCTGAATTTCTGTCAAAAATCTCCAATTTTTCAAACCCGAAACCCAAAACTACCTCTTTTATTTCTCCGCTATCTGTTGCAATAATAACTTTATCTATGCAGCAGGCTTCATTTGCGGCTCTTGCAGTCCAATATACAAGCGGTTTGCCGTTAATCTCTTTTATATTCTTGAGAGGTATTGATTTACTCCCGCCTCTAACGGGAATGAACGCTATATTCATTATCTTCTTCTTTCACTTTGATTAAATCATATATAACCTGATTATAAGGTGTCGGAATTTTGAATTCTTTACCAAGTCTTATTATTTCGCCCGCAAAAATATCGACTTCCGTGCTCCTTCGGGCTAAAATGTCCTGATGCATGGAAGTTTTCCCTTCATCACACATTAGAAAAAGCGCATGCAGAGCATCGGCTTCAAGATTATCAAGATTTTTAACCCCTTTCTTTTCCGCAATTAGGCGGACTTCATTAATGAGTTTTTTTGCAAATTCAATAAAAGTTCTATTTCTTTTTAACTCACCGAATGTCATATTTAAAATTGCGGAAGTCTGGTTAGAAAAGACATTCATGGTAAACTTGAGCCACATAGCGTAATCAATATCATCAGGACAAGAATAATTTATCCCGCATCTTTTAAAAATTTCAATAACCCGCGGATTTTTTTCTGCTACAATTTCCCCAACCCCGTCCTGTGTGACGGAATTACCTTCTCTTACGGCACTATGTCCAATAAAATAAGATTTTAAAACCTCCGCCTCCGGATAAACTGCCTTAATTTTTTCTTCGGAAGAAATACCATTTAAAAGCGAAAGTATAATAGTGTTTTTCCCGATAAAATTTTTAATATTTTTTATTGCACTCTCTAACCCTTGCGCCTTTGTCGCAATAATAATCAAATCGGGGGTAAATGTATTTATTGACGGCAGTACATACTCAAATTCTTGAACTTTTCCGTTTAAAGCCGGCTTGTTTTTTTTGTATCTTTCAAGCCTCTCTTCATCTACCAGAATTCTCAAATCACATTTTTCCCGGAACTTAACCGCAAAAGTAAGCCCCACAGCTCCTAAACCGCATATCAAAACTTTATCCATAAAGTCATTTTAAATAAATAATGAAAATTATTCAACATTGTATAGCAGATTTAAGTACTTGCAAACATAAACCAAATAGACAGCCCATTAATCTTTTTGATTTTATGCATATTAAAAAATGACTCTCACCTTAATAGAT
>CALUVK010000097.1 GCA_944324205.1 Candidatus Gastranaerophilales bacterium
CATTTCTTTCCTTGCAACCTTAACATCAATTCCGGCTTTTTCAAGCATTTTTTCAGCCTTCATAAAGTCAGGACGCTTCATAATAACATCAGAGCTTACATATTCAGGAACCACGCCGGAAAATGCCAGTTTACGGTAATCTGTCCTTTGATATTCCTGTATATTATTCGGGCTGTCACCCGTCAAGACCGCAAGCTGATGAAGAAGTTTAGTCCTCTCCTTCTGTAAATCCACTAAATCCGCAACGCCGGAAATATAAGCCTGATTTGCCTTCACTAAATCAGAAGTAGAAACTACACCCTCTGCGTTTGCGACCGACATAATCTCAAAAATCTCTTTTCTTAAATCAACAATATCTTCCTGCAAATCTACCATTGCATCTAATTTAACAATATTGACATAAGTGCTTCCGACAGCTGAAACTATTGAAATATAAGCGGATTTTTCATCTAAAATAGAAGCCTCATAAAGTTTTCTTACAGCCGTTGTCTTATTATGATTTTTTCCGAACAGGTCAAGTTCATAGTTAGCAATAATCGGAAGCATAAAGCCGCCTGCAGAAGAGCCTATTAATTTTCCGTACCCCGGCATAAATCCGGCTTGAATTGTAGGAAGTTCGCCCGCCCTTTGCATAACAACATTTTGATAATACTCATCAATTGTTAATGTTGCCATCTTCAAATCTTTATTATTTTCAATAGCTTTTACAATATAGTTGTTTAAATATTCATCATTAAATTGCGCCCACCATGCTAAATTAATATATTCATATTTATTTTTTGTCGGTTTAACTTTATTATCCGCTTTTTTAGCTTTCTTTTCTTTTTTCTGTTTTTTATCAACCGTTTGTTCTGCTCCGGCAGAAAGAACGGTTTTTTCATCTTTTTCGATTGCCATAACAGGGGCAATATTTCCGATACTTAATGATAATAATATAGATAATGCTAAAAACTTCTTCATTCTAATTTTCTCCCAAGGTACTTGATTTTTTATGACAACAATGATAACATAAGTATGTTGCATTTGCAACATGTTGTAAAATAAACATACTTTAAACAGGGGATTGACAAATTTGCAAAATCATTTTACAGATACAATTTTTTACCAGATAGAATTGACGGCGAAATACTGTAAGCTTCTCGGCCAGCAGGTTTTTGAGAAATTAAGCGTCGGCATTTCCCCTGAAGAATTTTCTGTTCTTGATACATTGGCATGCAATACTTATTTATGCCAGAGAGATTTAGCAAAGCTAATATTGAAAGACAGAGCAAATACGGGAAAACTTTTAGACGGTCTGGAGAAAAAGGGGTTTATCACAAGAAAACTTTCAATAAAAAACAACCGTCCTGTTAAGAAAGTTGAAATTACCGAAGAAGGCAGACAAAAACTCAATTTGGCAACAGAGAAAATAAAACCTCATTTTTGTGTTGTACAGGAAAAAATTAAAAACAGTGATATTGCACGTATAGGTGATTTGTTAAAAGAATTGAGAAATATTTTAGATGAAACATTAGAAATACAGATATAAATAGAAAAGGTGAAAAATGAGCGAAGAAAATAAAATTGAGGAAGAGAATACAAGAAAATTGCCAGTTAAAAAGCGGTATATATTTGCATTTTTAGTAACTTTAGGTGTAATACTTGTCGGATATTTCATCTATGAATATTTGGGTTATCAATCTACGGATGACGCTTATGTTGAAACAACGACAGTTTCTGTTTCACCTAAGGTTTCGGGACAGATTATAAAAGTTCTTGTGGAAGATAACCAGCCGGTTAAGGCCGGACAGGTTGTTGCAGTTATTGATAAAGTTGATTATCAGGTAAAATTAGATCAGGCAACTGCAGCTTATGAACGAGCTTTATTAAATCAGGAAAATGCCCACGCTGATTTGAATGCGGCTAATTCTGAAATTGAGCTTGCAAAAAAAGATGTTGAAAGATATCAAAATCTTTATGCAGCAGGGGCTGTTTCTAAACAGACTTTAGATAAAGCAATAACAAATTTAGAGAGCAAGCAGGCAAAACAGACTTCTGCAGAGCAGTCGATTTTTTCAAAAGACCCTTCTCAGAACGCTAAAGTTGCCGATGCTGATTTGAATGTATTAAAAGCACAAAAACGTGCGGCAGAACTCGCTTTAGAATACACAGATATTTTAGCCCCGATTGACGGCACTGTATCAAATAAAAAAGTTGAAGTAGGTATGATGGTTCAGCCGGGTTCGCCTTTGTTTGTAATAGTTCCTCACGACGTGTGGGTTGTTGCTAATTATAAAGAAACACAGCTTACTAAAATGAAAGAGGGTATGGATGTTGATATTAAAATAGATACTTATCCTGATAAAGTTTTTAAAGGTAAAATTGACAGTATCCAGAGAAGTTCCGGCGCAAAGGCAAGTTTATTCCCGCCTGAAAACGCAGTCGGTTCTTTTGTAAAAATTGTGCAGAGAATTCCTGTAAAAATTGTGTTTACAGAAAAAATTGATCCGAAAGAGTATTCAATAATTCCTGGTATGTCAGTTGTTCCAAAGGTTAAGATTAGAGAATATTATCAAAATAATAAGTAAAAACAAAATAACGTAAAATTTTTCATTCAGTATTACGACTCTGCGGTTCGGTTATTTTAGCCGAACCTTTATTTTTTATACAGCAAATCTAAAATGAACAATATCGCCATCCTGCATAATGTAGTCTTTACCTTCTAACCTTGTTACTCCTTTATCTTTGCAGGCAGCATATGAGCCATTTTCTACAAAATCTTTGTATGCTGTTACTTCTGCTCTTATAAATCCTTTTTCGAAATCTGTATGAATAACACCGGCTGCCTGCGGGGCTTTAGTTCCGTTAGTAATTGTCCAGGCATGGACTTCTTTTTCACCTGCGGTGATAAATGTTATTAGATTAAGAAGTTTATAAACAGATTTAATCATTTTGTTGATTCCGCTATCTTCTACACCTAGTTCTTCCAGATATTCTTTAGCACCTTCTTCTCCTAGATCAACAAGTTCTTCCTCAATTCTTGCACAAATAACTACAGTTTGTGCTCCATGAGATTTTGCATACTCTTCTACGCGTTTTGTATAATCATTTCCATTCTTTAAATCAAATTCTGAAACATTTGCGCAGTAAATAACTGGTTTAACAGACATTAAATTTAACGGTTTTATGACATTGATTTCATCTTCATTAAAATGTTCGTTTAAATTGATAAAAGTTCCTTCCTGTAATAGAGCATTTAATTTCTTTAATGCTCCATCCTCAATTACAGCTTCTTTGTCACCGGATTTTACTTGCTTTGCAATTCTTGCCGCTCTTCTTTCAATAGAGGCTAAGTCTGCAAGGGCTAGTTCTGTATTAATAGTTTCTATATCGGAAATTGGATCAACTTTGCCTTCTACGTGTATTGTGTTTTCATCATCAAAGCATCTTACAACCTGAATAATTGCATCAACTTCTCTAATATTATGCAAGAATTGATTCCCCAATCCTTCTCCTTTACTTGCTCCTTTTACAAGACCTGCAATATCTACAAATTCGATAACAGTTGGAATAATTTCTTTTGATTTGCATAAATCTGCCAGAATTTGCAATCTTTCATCTGGTACAACGACAACTCCGACATTAGGTTCAATTGTACAAAATGGATAATTTGCACTTTGTGCATTTTTTGCAGAAGTTAGTGCATTAAATAATGTTGATTTTCCTACATTAGGAAGTCCTACAATTCCGGCTCTTAGCATTCTTATAAATCCCTTTCAATTATATTTTTAATTATCATAACATAAACAAAATTTACTGTATTTTAAATAAAAGGGTTGAAGAAACACTTCAACCCCTAGAGCTTTTATTTTCAAATTATTATATTTTTGTTTCTTTTTTATAACAAAAGCTTAAACTGGCTAAATACATTAATAGTGCCACTGATATTAAACCTGCTATGTTTTCTAATGAAGATGCCATTGCAAAAATTGCAGTCTTAGCTTGTAAAGTCTCTAATACAGCATAAATGACACCTTGAGTCTGTTCAACTACAGAATCAGAAATGTTTAATAGTGCCCATTCTAAGCCGTCAGGCATTTGAGATGCGAAATTAGAAATTATTCCAGCCAGAACAAGTGCAAAAGCACCCATTGAATAAGAAAATTTCTTCATATCAACAAATTTAGCGGCAATAATAATTGCACCGGTTACAATTCCCTCAATAATTCCAATCGGAAGATGAATTCCCTGCATTAAAAGCGTAAAATCTCCTAATCTTCCTGTAATAGAACCGGATAAAGCGCCTTCTGCGACAACGGCTATTGAGCCTAATTGAAGAGCTGCAACAGAAGCTATTAAAGCTCCTGAAAACATTCTTTTTCTTTCAGCAAGCGGTTTGTACAAGAGGGGATAAACTGCAAAACAGGCAAGAAATCCCATATTAAAAATATTACATCCTAATGCTAAGAGGCCGCCGTCAGCGAAGAATACAGCTTGAACAAGAAGTATTGCACACATTGCAAGAAATGCAGTATAGGGACCTAAAAGTGCTGCCAGCAGGATTGCGCCCACAATGTGACCACTGGAGCCGGTCTGCGGGATTGCAAAATTTATCATCTGTAAGCCAAAAACTAAAGCTGTTAAGCTTACAGCGGGTAAAATTTTATCCTTAATAAACTCTTTTTTTGCTTTTTTATAAGCATAAAATGCCGTTACTCCTGCTAAAGCAAGCATTGGAATTCCAGTAACAGGACAAATAATACCGTTTCCTAAATGCATAATTATTCTCCTTTCTCATTTATTAACATAACTCTTAAAATCGGGCTTTTGTATGGTCTTTTCCCTGCGCCATATCCGGTTTTATTGATTATAAATTCTTCCGGAAGTTTTTCTCCCGTATAAAGCGAGGCGGCTATTGCAGCACCTGTCGGAGTAACCATTTCTCCGTCATTATCCGTAAAACGCATTGGCAGTTTATATTTTTCGGCAATTTTGCAAACTGCAGGAGCCGGAACCGGTAAGCGTCCGTGGGCGCATTCAACATACCCCTGCCCTTCCGTTAATGTAGAAAAATATACTTTTTCCGGATTAATATCATCAAATAAAACTGCAAAACTAACTATATCCGCAATTGAATCAATTGCGCCGACTTCGTGAAAATGTATCTCATTTACGTCTTTTCCGTGAACTTCGGCTTCTGCTTCCGCTACAATTTTAAAAATTTTTTCCGCAAGCTCTTTTGCTTTTTCACTCATATCAGATTTATCAATAATTTTATTCACATCCAAAAGATTTCGGTGTTCGTGATGATGGTGATGTGTGTTTGGTAAAATAACATTAAAATCTGTTGTCATAATTGAGTTTATTGATTTCTTTGTAATTTCATATTGAAATTCATTTTCCAGCTTCATTGAACTTAAAGCTCTATCAAGTTTTTCTTTTGACGCTCCTAAGTCCAGCAGGGCTCCTACCGACATATCGCCTGAAATTCCAGATTTGCATTCAAAATATAAATTCATGGGTTTCTCCTATGTTGTTTATAAGTTTAGTAGTTTAGAAGTTGAGAGGAAATTTTATTCGCTCCGCTCATTATTTTGTTTATTACTTGCAATTTTTCTATTTATTTGTGAGGCGCTGTAGCCTGCATTAAACCCGTTATCAATGTTTACAACAGTCATACCTTCCGCGCATGAATTAAGCATTGTAAGAAGAGCGGAGACTCCTTTTAATGAAGTTCCGTATCCAACGGAAGTCGGGATTGCAATCACGGGAATATCAACAAGTCCCGTTATAATTCCACCTAACGCTCCTTCCATGCCGGCAGCTGCAATAATTACATTAGCCTTTCTTATATTTTCAATTTTGTCAAAAAGCCTGTGGATACCGGCAATACCTATATCATAATATTTAGAGACATTGCTTCCGTAAAACATTGCAGTTTCGGCGGCTTCTTCCGCAACCGGAATATCTCCGGTTCCTCCGGTACAAATTGCAACTTCGCCGATTTTTTCTATAGGATTATTAATAAGAGTTATAGTTCTAGCCTCTTGATTATATTTAATCTCTTTAAACTCTTTCTGCAAAGCTTCTGCCTGTTCGTTAGAAGCACGTGTTCCTAAAACATTTTGTCCCTGCTTATTAAACTCCGAAAAAATTTTTATTAACTGTTCTGTCGTTTTGCACTCACAAAAAACGGCTTCCGAACACCCTCTGCGCTTTTGCCTTTCAATATCAAGTTTTGCAAAATCCAAGTCTATATATTTATCCATAAAA
>CALUVK010000098.1 GCA_944324205.1 Candidatus Gastranaerophilales bacterium
AACCTCAGGTTGGGGAAAAGGCAGCAGAAGAAGCTCAACAAGAGATTACAAGCGCAATTGAAGGTGCTGATATGGTTTTTGTAACCGCTGGTATGGGCGGTGGAACTGGAACAGGTGCGGCTCCGGTTGTTGCTAAAATTGCTAAAGACTTAGGAATTTTAACAATTGGTGTTGTTACAAAACCATTCTCTTTTGAAGGCAAAAGAAGAGCTAATCAGGCACAACAAGGTCTGGAGAAATTAAGAGAATCAGTTGATGCTTTGATTGTTATTCCTAATGATAAGTTATTAGATGTGGTAGACAGACGTGTTTCTCTTCAAGAATCATTTATCGTTGTTGATGAAGTTCTTTTAAGAGGTGTTCAAGGTATTTCAGATATCATCACAATTCCTGGATTGATTAACGTAGACTTTGCCGATGTTAAGAGTGTAATGGCAGCATCAGGTTCTGCTCTTATGGGTATTGGTCGCGGCACTGGTGAAGGAAGAGCTATTGAAGCTGCTAAGATTGCAATTAATTCACAGCTTCTTGAAACTTCAATTAATGGTGCTTCAGGCGTTATTGTTAATATTACGGGCGGTCCGGATATGACATTACACGAAGTTACTGATGCTACAAATATTATTAACGATGCAGTATTGGATGATGCAAGAGTTATTATCGGAGCTGTTGTTGATGACAATATTCAGGGCGAAATTCAAATTGGGGTTATTGCAACAGGTTTTGAACTCAAATCTCAAATGCCAATTGAAGAAAAAGTTGAAAGTCGTTCAATCAGTGCTGCAGAATTTTTCTCAGGTGCTTTCAATAATACTCAACAGCCGAAGGCTCCGACAATGTCATCTTTTTCTGACATTCAAATTCCGGATTTCTTACGTAAATAATTTGTGTAGAAGTTAGTATAAAAATCCGCAGTTAAATTTATTTAACTGCGGATTTTATTATAAATATTTAATTATTTTCTCTGCAATTAAAAGTGCAGAGTTTTGATTTTGACCGGTAATTAAGTTTCCATCAACTTCAACATGTTCTGTCCAGGGTTTTTCTGCAATAAAATTCCCGCCAAGCTCTCTGATTCTCGTTTCCAGAAGAAACGGAACAAGCTCTTTGAGCTTTACGATACCTTCTTCTTCATTTGTAAAACAGGTTACAAACTTTTTATCAAAAATCGAACTGCCGTCCGGTTTTTTTGCATTAATCAAGCCGGCAGGGCCGTGGCATACCGCACTTACGAGTTTTCCGCTGTTAAAAAAGTATTCGACCGCTTTTCTTACTTCGTCACATTCGGCTAAATCAAACATCGGCCCATGACCTCCGGGAAAGTAAACACCGTCAAATTCTTCAAGATTAACGTCCGAAAGTTTCTCGGTTTCTCTCAAAATTTTAATACATTTATCCCACTCTTCCGGATTTGAGCAGGACATTGATTTTTCATCAACCGGAGATAAGCCTCCTTTGGGGCTTACAACCGTAACTTCGATATCGGATTTTTCAAATACAAGATAAGGGACGGCAAATTCTTCCAGATAAACTCCCGTATCTTGTATACAATTACACAACGGTTCTCCGCAGTCACATCCCGAATAGTTAGTTGTTATAATAAGTAATTTTTTCATTTTCACCTCAAATATATTTTGCTACCACATTCATTAAATCAAATTTGTTTCGGAGTCCGCTAAACCTTTCAACTTCTTTTCCCTCCTTAAATACAAGAAAAGTCGGAAAAGAATGAATTCCGTATCTTATTGCAAGCTCGGCATCTTCATCTGTATTAACCTGACCTACATAAACCTTGTCTAATTCTTGCAGAATATCTTCCTGTTTTTTGCAATAACCGCACCACGGCGCGTAAAATTCCACAAGCTTAAGCCCGTCTTTAAGTTCGTCTTTAAAATTATCTTTGTTTAATTGTTTTAACATACAAAATCCCTCCAGAGCCAGAATATCAAAAGTAATTATAAATCACATTACCAAAGTTATTAATATTTTGCAGCAAATTTATTTATTACAAGTTTTAAAATTATAAAAGGAGATATTATGATTAATCCTGTGAATTTTAAAACAGATTACAAACTCTATAAACAGATGCTAAAAGCAAATAGTAAAAGAATCGGCGAGAGCATTGAGAAGAAGGTGACAATTGTTCCAACTTCAAAAAAGTTGTGTCGCAAAAACGGTATTCAACAGGAATTAAACAACAGTCTTAATACAGCTGATTATATAAAAACAGTATACTTAATGATGAAAAACAAGGGATATAAACTGCCCAATTTATATATTGATGAAGCGCAGCTTCCAAGAAAATACAATCTTGCCGGACTTCAATCAGGTAATTGGAACATATTTGGCCCAGGCAGGCTTGAAGTCTCTTCTCCTTCTCTGGTAATTCACGAAGTCGGACATTATCTGCATAATAAAAATATGGCTTATAATCAATCTTTATATGCAATGTTTAATGCCTTTAGAGGAATTTTTAGACCACATTTAAACAAAAATGAGAAAAAGATTTTGACAGAAGATTTTAAACGTGCATATCAGAATGGATATTTTAATGATTTAGAATTAAAGAAGTGCCTGGAAAAAGGTTATATAGATAAAGAAACGCTTAATGAGTTTTATAAAACCCCGGAAAAATTTTTAGTCAAAAATGCATTTACAAATGTGGACGAATTTATTGCCGAATATTTTACTCTGGCAGCTCAAGGATTTAAATTTTCTCCTGAAATTACAAAAAGATATCAAGCATTTCACGGGCCTGAAATTAAGGAACAGATTAGCAAAGAAGATATAAATAATCTTGTAGAATACCGAAAAGAGCTTGAAAAAAGAAATGTGATATTAGCATAATAGCTGCTTCAAGTTAATAAAACAATTGTCTAGAATCAGCATCAGCTTTTGTTATTATGATTCATCAGAAGCTAATAAAATAGAACTTACTCTATAATAAAGTAAGTTCTATTTTATAATTATTTAATAAATTATTACTTGTATTAATATCTTGCAAGGTATCTGTCGATTTCCCACTGCGAAACATAAGTCCTGAACGCATCCCATTCAATCTCTTTTGCGGTTACAAACTCATCAACAATGTGTGAGCCCAGCGCTGTTTTTGCAATTAAAGATTTATCCATATGATAGAGAGCTTCTTTCAAGCTTCCCGGAAGCGATTCTATTCTCATTTTTTTTCTTTCTTTATCCGAAAGTTTATAAATATTAGCTTCAACCGGTTTTGGCGGTTCGATTTTATTTCTTACACCGTCCAAACAAGCTGCAAGAATGGTTGCAAAAGCCAAATACGGATTACAGCTCGGATCCGGAGAACGAAGTTCAACGCGGGTTGAAATTCCTCTCTTGGCAGGAACTCTTAAAAGCGCACTTCTGTTTGCTAATGACCAGGCCATATATACAGGAGCTTCATAGCCGGGAACGAGACGTTTGTAACTGTTGACAGTCGGATTCAAAATAGCTGTAATGCTCTTAATATGTTTTAGCATACCGCCAATTGAATATCTTGCCGTGTCAGATAGTTTATACTCTCCTTTTTCATCATAAAAAGCATTTTTTCCGTCTTTGAATAGTGAAATGTTGCAGTGCATGCCGGAACCATTAATTCCGTATACGGGTTTTGGCATAAACGTTGCATGAAGGCCGTATTGAGCTGCTATTGCTTTAACCGCAATTCTAAAAGTTACAACATTGTCTGCTGTAGTCAAAATATCTGAATATTTGAAATCAATTTCGTGCTGTCCGTCTGCAACTTCGTGGTGAGAAGCTTCTATATCAAAATCCATTTCTTGCAAAGTGCTTACAATATCAGCCCTTACCGCTTCACCCAAATCATCAGGCCCTACATCATAGTATCCTGCTCTATCATGGGTTTTTGTTGTAATATGTTCGTCTTCATCTTTTTCAAATAAGAAAAATTCTGCTTCTGGCCCAACATTCATTGATAAACCAAGCTTTTGAGCTTCTGCCATCAATCTTTTTAAGTTACATCTGGGGCACCCTTCGAAAGGGGTTCCGTCAGAGTTATAAATATCACAAATCAAACGTGCGGAATTTCTACCATCGCGTTCCTGCCACGGAAGAATTTGGAAAGTGTTTTTGTCAGGATAAAAGAACATATCAGAAGTTTCAATGTTTCTAAATCCTTTAATTGATGAACCGTCAAGCATGATTTCATTATTTAAAACTCTGTCAATATGTTCAGAAGGTACAGCCATATTTTTAACCTGACCGTTTATATCAACGAACTGCAGCTTTATAAATTGTACATTGTATTCTGCAATAAGCCTTTTAATATCAGCTTCTGTATATTTAGAACCATTTAATGGCTGATGTTGAAATTCCATATGAACCCTCCGTTTTTTAATAATTGTAGTCTCTACACTAAAATTTTATCGTATATTATTTTTTTTAATTGGTCAATAGATTTCATATAAAGAATTTGTAAAGTATTAAATTTTGCTTAAAAAAGCAAGGCTTTAAGACCTTGCTTTCCTTTATCTTTATTACACTTTATGAACTAAAAATTAGTTAACAGTAAGTTTTTTTGCATTATTTTTTTCAGCAACAAGTTTTGGAGCTGTAATTGCAAGTATACCGTGTTCAAGTTTTGCAGTTGTTTTTTCAACATCAATTTCTTGAGGGAAATATACTGTTCTTGAAAATTCGCCATATCTGAATTCAGATTTTCTGTAACCTTTAGTATCTTCTTTGTGTTCTTCTTCTTTTTTTGCATTAATTGTTATATGGTTTTTATCTATATCGATATCTAAATCTTCTTTTTTTACGCCAGGAAGTTCAGCTTTTACGCTATATTCAGTTTCTTTTTCATGCAGTTCAACCGGCATTGCAAGTTTATCAATCTCATCTTCATTGTAGATGTATTCAGGGAAAAAGCTGTCAAAATTTCTGTTTAAAATAGAACTGATTTCATCATTAACTGATTTAATAAACCCGTCTGGTGATTTTTTAATTAAGAATTTCATGATGTTCTCCTTTCGTATTTCATACCTATTACTTTCAACACTTATATTATTACTCTATTTAGTAAGGAACCTTATTTTCTTAACCAAAAATTAACAAAGCTTGAAAAGCTGCAATCTATAATTTATAATAATAAACCTAAATAGGAGATACTGTAGTGAAAATAACGAATATTTCTTACCAACCTTCTTTTCAATCACTTAAAATAGGCGGTACAATTACTAATAGATTAGTTAAGAAAAATTGTCCGGAATCTTTTATACAAAGTGTTGAAAATACAAAGAAGATTATCTTAGAAAATAAATTTAATCAGAAGAAGTACGTTGATATCATTCTTAACTGTAAGGAAAATGAAAGGGACTTCTATTGTGTTATTTCTTCTAAAAAAGAAGGTGTTCCAAATAATCCATCATATCGTTGTAAGATTTCTGAAAATAAAGACGACATTTTAAATTTTAAAAAGTGGCTTCAAGCTTGGGATAAGGCATATTCTTTTTAAAACTCAATCAGGAACAGAGTTTAACTTTCTATTTTTCTTATAAATTTTGCAGGATTTCCTGCTACAACTGTATTAACTGGTACATTCTTAGTCACAATACTTCCTGCACCTATTATTGCGCCATCGCCTATCGTAACGCCGGGTAATATAGTTGAATCTGAACCAATCCATACATTATTACCAATTTTAACAGGATTTGGAGTTATGGAAGCTCTTTTTTCAGGATTAAAATCATGGTTTAGAGTTGCAATTGTAACATTATGTCCGATAAGACAATTATTACCGATTGTAATTCCACCTTGATCTTGAAATTTGCAGCAAGCATTTATAAAAACATTTTGTCCTAAGATAATATTTTTTCCGCAATCTGTATAGAAAGGAGGAAACAAACGAAAAGTTTTATCGACTCTGTGTCCCGTTAATTCAGAAAAAAGTTCTACAATTTCTTCAGGAGTGTGATATTTATTGTTTATTTCTACTGTTATTTTTAATGCTTCTTGTGCTAATTTATGAAACATTTCTGCTAATTCTGAATTTGCTTTAACATATTCTCTTTTAAGCATTAATTCTCTAAATTTTTCTATATTCATTTTTATTCTCTTACAATCTCGGCGGACGGAAATTTTGCTGTTTCTTACTTTTACCACTTTTTATTCCAACCAGCACTCTTTCACCTTCATAAATATTATCACCTTTAACTTCGGTATAAGAATCATCGCTTGCGCCGGTTTGGATATCAATTCTTTTTAT
>CALUVK010000099.1 GCA_944324205.1 Candidatus Gastranaerophilales bacterium
TATGTGCGGAATCGTTGGATACGTTGGAAATAAAAAAGCGGTCGATATTTTATTAGAAGGTTTAACCAGTCTTGAATACAGAGGTTATGACTCATCAGGTATTGCGGTTAATATTGACGGGAAAGTTGAACTTTTTAAAGCCGCCGGAAAACTTCAAAACCTGAAAAACATCGTAGAAAAGAATTACGCGGAAATATCCAAATCCACAATCGGAATAGGGCATATCCGCTGGGCAACGCACGGAGCTCCGACTGTTGAAAACGCACATCCTCATTCCTGCAACTGCGGTAAAGTTGCAGTTGTGCATAACGGAATTATTGAAAATTTTAAAGAATTAAGAGAAAAGCTTGAAAAACGCGGCTGTACTTTCCGCTCTCAAACTGATACAGAGACAATTGCACACCTTGTTGCTACAAAATTCGGCGAAGTACACAATTTAACTGAAGCTGTAAGGCTTGCTACAAAAGAGATTGAAGGAGCTTACGCTATATGCGTAATTCATCAGGATTTACCGGATACAATTGTTGCTACAAGAAGAAACGCCCCGCTTGTTGTCGGGCTGGGTGAAGGCGAAAACTTTGTAGCATCTGATGTTCCGGCTTTAATACAATATACAAAAAAAGCAATGTATCTTGAAGATAACCAGATTGTTACACTCACTCCAAATTCAATAGAGCTGATTGACATTGAAAAAAATCCGGTAACTCAAAAGATTGAAACACTTCCGTGGGAGCCGGTTGCTTTAAGCAAAATGGGTTATAAACATTTCATGCTTAAAGAAATCCACGAACAGCCGGATGTAGTCAGAAACGTTCTTTCCGGAAAACTTCGGGCAATTGACGAAAATGTTATTTTAAAAGAAGTTACGCTGGATAAAGAAAAATTAAAAGAGCTTAGCAGAATTCAGATTGTTGCCTGCGGAACTTCACTGCACGCTGCAATGGCAGGTAAATATTTGATAGAAGAATTCTGCGGAATTCCTGTTGATGTTGAGCCTTCAAGCGAGTATATCTACAGAAAAACTATTACTGATAAAAATACGCTTGTAATAGGTGTTTCACAATCCGGCGAAACAGCCGATACGATTACAGCAGTAAGGCAGGCTAAGAGCAAAGGGTCGCATATTTTAATCATTACAAACCGTCCTGATTCAACCATGGCGCGAGAAGCTGACAGTCTTGTTCCTGTTAATGCCGGAATTGAAGTCTCTGTTGCAGCAACCAAGTCTTATATGGCGCAGTTAATCTCTTTCTACCTGCTTGCAATTTATATTGCGGAAGTAAAAGGGGTAAATAATCTGAATGATTTAAAACATGAGCTTATTATTCTTCCGCAGAAAATTGAAAAAATTCTTGCTCATAAAGAAGAAATTCAAAAATGTGCAAGGAAGTTTGCCAACTCAAAAGATTTTATTTTCATAGCACGCGGAATTAACTACCCAACAGCCTTAGAGGGCGCTTTGAAGCTTAAAGAAATCAGTTATATTAACGCAACCGGATATACTGCAGGCGAGCTTAAGCACGGGCCGATTGCTATGCTGGATGAGTCTATGCCGGTGCTTTCAATTCTTATGAAAGGAAAGGTTTACGATAAAATCCTTTCAAATTCAGAGGAGGCAAAAGCCAGAAACGCAAGAATGATAGCTTTAACAAATTCAGAGGATGAAAAATTAAACGAGCTTTTTGAAAGTATAATAAGAATTCCTGAAATTTCTGAAATTCTTTCACCGGCTCTTGCGGTTGTTCCTTTGCAGTTATTAGCTTATTATATTGCGGAATTTCTGGGTAAAGATGTTGACCAGCCGAGGAATTTAGCAAAGTCTGTAACAGTAGAATAATTTAAAATTAATCCTTTTTAGATTTAGATAAAGTTTCCAATATTTCATTAAGTTTTAAAAATACGTTTTTTTGTTCTAAGAATTTTTGTGAAACTCTATTAAACATATCACCGGTTAATTTTTTCTTGCATATTTCTTCATATTTATCTCTGGATTTTATTCTCTTATAGTGATATAAAAGCGTATCTTCAATATAATCATCTAGTTCTTTTTTAAGTTCTAATGAAACACCACATTTTTTTATCACGCTCATTACAGCATCATATACTTTAAAAATACAAAAATTTTTATCTGTAACTTTATGAACTGCTGAAGAATTTCTGAAAAGGTAATTATAAAAAACATCATCATTATAACCAATTTTTTCTGCCATTAAAGTAGAAGCAAATACAAAAGCATTATCTTCACTCATACTGCAATCAGTAAATTGTATTTTATTTTTTGTAATAAAATCTTTTTTGTATATTTTATTCCAAGATGAATAAAAAAAACCGCCAAAGACTTTTTCTTTGATATCTCGCCAATTAAAGCATTTTTCTGAATTTAAATCAAAAAAGCCTTTAAATTTATCTTTAAACCTTACGAAACTTAAAATTTTTCCATTTTCATCAATATTTTTATAGTTAAAAACAAGTAAATCACAATTTTGTTTTTTCGCTTGATTAAAAAGCTTTTCATATGTTGTACTATCAACCCAATCATCCGGATCTAAAAATGCAATATATTCTCCATTCGCTCGCGTTAAACCATTATTTCTAGCTTTCCCAGCACCTGAATTTTGTTGATTAAAAATCTTAAATCTTTCATCACTTTGTGCAAATTTGTTTAAAATCTCAAGAGATTTGTCCGTAGAACCGTCATTTACACATATAAATTCTATCTCTTTCAGCGTTTGAGCTTTTAGAGATAGCAAACTTTTTTTAAGATATTTCTTCATATTATATATAGGAATAATTACTGATATTTTGGGTTTTGCTGAAGAAATATTCACTATTCTGACCTTTTAAGTTTATATACTTCATTTCTATCATATTTGATTTTATTTTTTTCCAAATTTCTGTCAAAAATGTATTTTTTAGGATATTGATAATTAAACTTTAAACCATCTAAAATAAGAGCACGATTTTCAAATACATCTTCTCCAAAAGAGCGGGTATTTACTACAGGAAGATAAAATTGTCCGTCTACATTAATCCCTTTTCTTAGTTGACTTAAAAACCTCACCCTGCCTTCTGGATTAAGGTTTTTAATTATATCAATAAAGGCCTCCTGTGAATTTTTTTGGTATTTCTTTATGGATTCTTCTGTTAGTTCACAAAATTCTACTTTTTGAAAATTTTCTCCGATATAGGCTTCGATTTTCTCTAAAAGTCTTTTTAGTTCATTTTTATTATATATTGAAGAATTATCAAAATTTAGTCTTATGATCAACTTATTTCCATCAATATTCTTAAATCTGGAAATAGTGTACAAAATTTTTTCCATAAACATTTTTGCTCTATCTTCTGCAAGGTTATTTTTGTGTGCTATTTTTAAGTCGCTGTCATTTAGAGGATCAATGTTTATTACAACATTGTCAATAAAATCAGTTTGATTTTTCATATTTTTAGAAATATTTTCAGATACTTCATTGCCAAAAGCATGTTTAATATCAAAAGGATTTACAATAATATTTCTATTACCTTTATTTAATTCAAAATCGAATGTATTTAAACTTAGATCATTAAAAAATTTTTTCTTTGCTCTTGCAACACTCAAAATTGCATTCATTGGTTCAAAAATATTATTTTTTTCTATATCTTTTTCAACAGTTAATATAGAACAATCAATATTAGATTTTTCACATTCATTTTCAAGCTCTGTTAAAATGTCCTGACAGAGTTTAATAGAATCTTTTTTAGTATAACCGGATCCTTTAAGACCTCCTATAGAATACTGTGCATTAATCAATAATTTTCCGGCATCAGCTAATGGCAAAAAAGTTTTAAGTACATTGCTCATCCGCTTTATGTACTCTTCTCGATATTTTGAATATTTTTCATTATCTCCTTTTTCTAATGCTTGATTTGCAATAGTCATAATTTTATGAAAGGGATGAATAGATACAATAACCTGAGGACATCCATTTTTATACTTTTCTTGTGTTAATAATTTTACAAGTTTTTCTGCAGAAATTTGTGAATCTTTATTATCAATATCCCATCCTGCGGTTTTAACCTTTAGTGGAGTATTCATATCCGTATAAAATTTCTTTATAAAATCACTAATATAATGTTTGTTTCCATTCTTATCAAAACTTACAATTTCTATGGGATCTGCATCTAAATAAGGATAAATCCCTTGCGACATTGTATAATCTCTCCGTTTATTATCATACTTTTCACGTTTAATTTCAAAGACATGAAAACCAAGTCTTTGCCTAAGCTCTCTCATTCCTTCTGTAAATCTTGTAAAGTCTTCCCATCTCATTGTTTCTAAATTATTGCGGCCTTTAATAAAACAATGTAAACAAGTATTAGAACAACCCCTTTGAGTCAATATATCAATAGTTCCGGGCATTAAATATAAATCTTCTGTTTTCATTCCTTTAAATAAATCGATGCCGTCTAATATTCCGTCTAATTTTTTTAAATCCAGTTGATAAATACTATTTACAGTTTTTTTAGCTTGTTCAGACTTAACATACGAAACAGCTCTTTGAGCTTTTGCAGAATAACCTCTAAAACTTGGCTCAAATACATCTTTAGAGGTCAGATTAAACCTGTAAGGTAAATATAAACTTTTCCCTTGAACATATAATGACTGTTGTAACAAATTTATAGATTGAACTCGCATATCATATTAAACCTCAAAAAAAATATTTTTGCTATTAATAAATGCTTTTAATAATACATTTATATGTTATAAATAAATCAGAATATACAGACATATGTAAATTTAAACAAGGGTATTTATGCAGGTAATATCAGAATTAGTAAAAATACCAAACAATCACAATCCATCGGTAGAATATATAGAAGGAGAGTTAACAAAACGCAACATTAATCCTCTAAGATGGGCTGTTGTTCATGTTAGTGATACAATGTATACAGTAAGTGTTGCGAATTTAAAGGAATAGGAAGGAATTTATGAACGCTACTCAATTAAAATATGATATTAAAGATATCAACCTCGCAGAACAAGGCAAAAATAACATTGAATGGGCAATGAAGGATATGCCTGTTTTGAAAAAAATCAGGGAAAGATTTTTAAGAGAAAAACCTTTTGCAGGATTGAAATTGTCAGCCTGTGTTCACGTCACAAAAGAGACAGCAGCATTGTGTACAGTAATGAAAGACGGCGGAGCGGATGCGGTTCTTATTGCCTCAAATCCTCTTTCCACACAGGATGATGTCGCTGCAGCTCTTGTTAAATACTGGGATATTCCTGTTTTAGGCTACGCAGGGGAGTCTGTTGAAGTTTACCGTGACCATGTCCGCTCGGCTCTGGATCATAATCCCGATATTATTATTGATGACGGATGCGATTTAGTTGCAACTCTTCATGCAGAAAGACCTGAAATGGCAAGTCATATTATAGGCTCAACTGAAGAGACAACAACAGGTATAATAAGACTTCAGGCTTTAGAAAATCAGGGCGAATTAAGATTTCCGGCGCTCGGAGTTAATACAAGCTTAACAAAACACCTTTACGATAACCGCTATGGTACAGGACAAAGCGCAATGGACGGTATTATGAGAGCGGCAAATATCCTTATTGCAGGTAAAACTGTTGTAATATCAGGTTACGGCTGGTGCGGAAGAGGATGCGCTTTGAGAGCAAAAGCATTGGGAGCTAATGTTATAGTTTGTGAAGTCGATCCGCTTAAGGCTCTTGAAGCTGCTATGGAGGGTTATAGAGTAATGCCTATTGCAGAAGCCGCTAAAGAAGGAGATTTATTCCTCACAGTTACCGGAGATAAACATGTTGTTGATGTTCAGCATATTATGACAATGAAAGACGGCGCATTCTTATGTAACGCGGGACACTTCGACCACGAAGTTAATGTTCCGGATTTGAAAGCCCACACTGTTGAAATTAAACGTATTAGACCGTTCTTGGATGAATATAAATTAACTAACGGAAAATCTGTTTATGTTTTAGCAGAAGGCAGATTAGTAAACCTTGTTGCAGCAGAAGGCCATCCGGCATCTGTTATGGATATGAGCTTTGCAAATCAGGCTCTCGGAATTGAATTTCTGGTTAAAAACAAGGGGAAATTAGAAAATAAACTTTATACACTTCCGGAATCGGTTGATATTGATATAGCTAAACTTAAGCTTGAAGCAATGGGAATAGAGATAGATACTTTGACACCGGAGCAGGAAGAATATCTGAACAGCTGGAAGTTATA
>CALUVK010000100.1 GCA_944324205.1 Candidatus Gastranaerophilales bacterium
ATCGGGTTCGTTGTTTTCGTACCGTTTATTGTACTTGACCTCGTTGTTGCAAATATATTACTTGCACTCGGTATGTTCATGTTATCTCCGACAATCATATCACTTCCGTTTAAACTCCTGATATTTATAGCGGTAGATGGTTGGGCGCTGATTGTTCAGGGGTTGGTACAAAGTTATAATTAGTTTATAAGTTTAGAGGTTTAGGAGTTGAGGAGAAGTTAAAAAATTATATAGATATAATATGAGCGATAGCGAATTTAAATTCTTATAAACTTATAAACTTATAAACTCCTAAACTTCTAAACCAAATTAAAGGATATCAAATTTGAAAAACATTGAAATTATTGAAAACAGAATTTTTACAATCCGCGGTCAAAAAGTCATGATAGACAGAGACCTCGCAGAACTTTATGAAGTAAAAACAATGGTGCTTAATCAGGCTGTTAAAAGAAATAAAAGCAGATTCCCTGATGATTTTATGTTCAAACTCACTAGAGACGAGCTAAATGAACTTATCACAAATTGTGATAGGTTCCAAACGCTTAAGCATTCACCAACAACCCCGAATGCTTTTACAGAACAGGGAGTGTCAATGTTATCAAGCGTTTTAAATAGTGATAGAGCTATTGCTATAAACATAGAAATTATTCGCACTTTTGTAAGGCTTCGGCAATATGCACTTATACAGAATTCGACATCACGTGAAATTGATGAATTAAGGAAAATGCTTATGCTGCATATAGAAAATACTGATAAGAAATTCTCCGAACATGATGAAACTATAAACCAAATTATAAGGGTCTTGAATAATTTAATAGAAACGCCAAGACAAACAAAACAAATCGGGTTTACGACAAAATAAGAAAGCAGGTTGGGTTTTCAACCCGACAATAACTTAAAGGATAACAAATTATGGAAATGTTAACTGAATATTTATCAAAAGGTTTTATGGTAATGCTTGCAATCTCGATGCCCTGCGTACTGGTAGCGGCGGCAATCGGTCTGGTTGTCGGTATTATTCAGGCTGTTACCCAGGTTCAGGAGCAGACTATTGCAGCTGCACCGAAGATTTTTGCTGTTTTTCTTGTTATCATTGTGGGAGGTATGGGGTTTATTAAACTGCTTACCAATCTGTTTACGGAAGGTGCAGCACTTGCTTTTAATACTGTACCAAAGAATGATTCATTTGTGCTTCCGGCTGATTATTATAAGTATACAACTCCATTTGAAGGTGAGATGAAAGACTCCTTCAAAGATGCTCCGACAGTTAAAGAATTGATGAAAAATCCGGGGAAAGTTCCCTATATAGACAAAGCTCAAAAAATAAAATATGATACAGCACCGCAGGCACCAATGCCTAAAGGTAATTTTGTTGAAATCAATAAGATGCTGGGTAGATAAAAACGTAGTTTAGGAGTTTAGAAGTTGAGGGGTTTAGAAGAAGTTATAAAATATATAAATAATATGAGCGATAGCGAAAATAAATTCCTATAAACTCCTAAACCACTAAACTTCTAAACTAAAAGAGGATTTAAATTTGATAAAAAAAATATTCATACTTTTAATAATTTTATTTACACTTCAAAGCGCAGAGGCATTTGAAGATTGTATTATTACAAATGACGGGCGCTTGAGTGATATTAGCATAGAGCACAATGATGTTGTAGATGTTTATCCGTTGATTACGATTATGAATGACAAAAATACACTTATTGTTCATCCGCTAAAAATTGGAAAAACGAGAGTTTGTGTGTTAAAAAACAACAAAGAAAAAGTTATGTTTAACATAGAGGTAACAGAAGAAAAAACAATTATCGATGAAATAAAAGATTTTGATATCCTTACGATAGATGCACCGCCTGGACTTTATGATTATAAACTCGATTTACCGCCGGGGATTAATGGAGGTAAAAGTTGGATCAATTAATAAGCCAGATATCTATAATGTTTCCGGAGTTTGCGAAGTGGTTTTCAGCAGGCTTTATAGTTTTCGCAAGACTTTTAGGCTTTATAAGGTTTGCTCCTGTATTCAATAGAAAAGAAATTGCAGGACTTGTTAAATTGGCTTTTGCATTTATTCTGACTTTAATGCTTACTCCGCTGTTGCATCCTACGGTACCTCCAAGTGATATTTCTCCGCTTTTACTCATAATTCTTAATTTTGCTGTTGGAGCAGTTATTGGATATATTGCGCAGCTTCTAATTCTTGCAATAGAAGCCGGCGGAGACATGATAAATACTCAAATGGGTTTATCTTCGGCTATGGTAATGGATCCTACGACAAACAGTCAAACTTCTATATTAAGCCGTATTATAACACTTTTAGGAATTATAATTTTTATTGAATTAGGCGGTTTTTACTGGCTTATTAATGCGCTAGTGAGAAGTTTTGAGATTTTTCCTATATATGCAGTAAGTATTCCGCTTGAAAAAATAATAAACCTCGATTATTTAGTTACTACAACCTCAAATGTTTTATATATGGGCTTGCAAATTGCATCTCCTGTGCTTTTAGCTACATTGGGACAAGACATAATCCTTGGTGTTATATCAAAAACAGCACCGCAGGTAAACGTATTTCAGTTGAGTTTCCTTTTTAAACCTGTATTTGGTGCCGCAATAATGATATGGATATTACCAATGTTAGTTAATGTAATATCTGAATTTTTTCTTTCGTTTTCAAAAATATATTAAGCAATATAGAAAAACTTGAATATTACAGGTTTTCAACAGATGCAAGCAATGCATTAATTTCTGCGATTAAATCTTCATTTGTTGTTTTGACCGCATTTACAAGGGCTTTCTTTAAAAGAGATTTTGCTTTGTTTGGACTGTTGAATGAAATCATTATTTTAGCAGCAGATTTATAATTTTGTGCAATTTCTTCACGAGAATTTATTTTTTCATAGTTTTTAACGGCTTCTGCATAATATTTTAAAGCTTTATCATCTTTTTTAAATTGTACAAAAGCGTCTGCTGTATTTGACAATACATAGCCTTTCATTGAATTATCAGTTGTTTGTTCAACTAGTTTTCGAGCTACTTCATAGTAATCAAAAGCGTTTTCATCGTATTTATCAGTAAAAATGTTGGCCATTCTGGTTAAGGAATCAGACTGTCCGATTAAATCATCTGATTTTCCTGCATACGAAATTGATGTCATGTAATGATTTAAAGCCGGTACTACTTCATTTACATCATCATAAATCTGCGCCATTGAAAAATGTGCTCTTGATTTTACATTTACATCGGTTGTATATTGTAATGATTTGTTGTAACTATTAAGAGCTTGAACAAAATGATCATTATCATCATAGATTTTACCTATTTCAAGACAAATTCTTGATTGCGTTTCATTGTCTTTAAGCTCTTCTGCTCTTATAAATGCTTCTTTAAACATTTGCATAGCTTTTTGTGGATTGTTGGAAAAAGCCTGTTTTTTAGCTTCAACAAAGAGTGATTTTAATTTTGTATCCTGAGGAATTATTGTTATATTCGGTTTTTTAGAAATAGTTTCTTTAGCCTGCGTAAACTCTTCCTCAAGAGAGAGTTCTTCCGGTTCAAATTCAATAACATCCTCAGAAAGTTCTTGAGGCGTTGTGCTTTGTGCTGCAGCTTGCGGTGTTTGTACCGGTTGAGATTTTGTTTCTTCTGGTTTTGTATTTGTTTTTTCAGTCTGTTCTTTTGGTTTTGAATTATTTTCCGGAAATTTTACAAGAAAATTCGGATTAACTTCTTCTTCATTATAACTATAGTTAATTTTTTGTAAAAATAATGCATCAAGCCAGTTTTGTACCACTTTGGAGTCTTTGTTCAAAGTTTCTGAGATGTATTTATCCAATAGTGATGCAGCTATTTTTAAATTACTCTGAATTAAGTTAACCTGCGGATTTGACTCACGTACCATCTTATCAACAATTTGAAGATAATGGTTTACTTGTTCTTCAATATCGGCAGGCGTTGCGATAGCTTTTATTGTATTTCTGAAATCTTTTAAAATTTGGGCAATATTTACCTTGTTATTTCTAGAAGATGCTATACTGCCTGAATTAGCAGCTTGTGATGTCTGTCCGATAGGCTGATAACCTGCCTGAGCAGCTTGATATTGCATCGGATTAATCTGATGCGGATTATATCTTATAGGAGGCGGTGTTTGAACCTGATATGTCTGTCTTTGAGGCCCTGTCGGGTATGCATTGCTAGCAGGTGCATATACAGCCTGTCTTTGTCCGGCCGGCTGCATCTGCTGAACATCTTCCGCTCTTCCGCGGGCTATGGTTTGCTGATTTTGGCGCTGTTGCTGCTGATCTTGCGCATTACCATTATGACCGTCTTTATCTGTACCGTCACTGCCTGCGTTATATGTGCCTCGCTGCGGATAAGGGCGCGGGCGTACTGTGTTCATTGTGTTAAACAATATCAACCGTCCTTCCTTTAATAATATCGGATATTATTAAGGGTTCTTTACCGTTTTATTAAAATTTCATTTATTTAGATGATATTTGTTTAATGATTAACTTTAAGAAGTCATGTTTTTAGGTTAAAATGTTTTTATGCTAAAAGGTAAAAATATTTTAATCGGGATAACAGGCGGTATTGCAGCGTATAAAATTTGTACGCTTATAAGACTTTATAGAAAAGCAGAAGCTAATGTGAGAGTCGTTTTAACTCCTAATGCTTTGAATTTTGTTACAAAACTTACTCTTCAAACGCTTTCTAATAATGAAGTCTATGTCGAAAATTTTGAGATTGATGAGTATAAGCCCGAACATATTGCGCTTACGGAAGCTGATATTTTTGTAATTGCACCTGCAAGCGCCAATACAATTTCTAAACTCGCAAACGGGATATGTGATAACCTTCTGTTGTCAACAGCCTGTGCTTTTAATAAACCGTTTCTTATTGCGCCTGCAATGAATACAAATATGTGGAATAATCCTTTTGTTCAGGAAAATCTCTGCAAATTAAAAAGCGCCGGATACCATATACTTGAGCCAGAAAGCGGTTATCTTGCCTGCGGAACCTCCGGTGTCGGAAGGATGAGAGAGGTCGAGGATATTTTTGATAAAACGGTTGAAATCTTATCCGGCAGGTTAAAGGGCAAAAAAATTCTTATAACAGCAGGCGGAACAAAAGAAAAAATTGATCCTGTGAGATACATTTCAAATTCTTCCTCCGGGAAAATGGGGCTGGCGCTTGCGGATGCAGCTTGTTCTATGGGAGCTGAAGTAACACTTATTTCAACCTTTAAAACAGATAAGAATTACAAAAATATAGTAACTGAAACAGCTTTAGAGATGGAAAAAGCTGTAAAAGAAAATCTTGCAGGAAAAGACTGCGTTATTATGGCTGCTGCAGTTGCTGACTACAGGGTCGAAAACTATTCCGAACAAAAGATTAAAAAAGGAGTAAATAGTGATGATGAGCTTACGCTTAAGCTTGTTAAGAACCCTGATATATTGAAAGGAATATGTATTGCATTGCAGGAAAAACGTAAAACCCCTCCCCCTAACCCCCTCCCACACGGGGCGGGGGAACTTTGCCCGATTATTGTCGGATTTTGCGCAGAAAGCGAAAATCTGATTGAGAACGCAAAAACTAAGATTAAAAACAAAGGCTGTGATTACTTAATTGCAAACGATATTTCAAGAAAAGATATCGGATTTAACAGTGATGAGAATGAAGTTTACATTCTTGACAAGAACTTGAATATAAAACATATTGAAAAAGATACCAAACAAAATATTGCAAAACGTATTTTGGAGGAGATTTTTGAATAAATATGAAATTGTCAAAAGAATAGAGGATTTTGCGCCGTTAGAAACGCAGGAAAGCTGGGATTCAAGCGGCTGGGGGGTAAATGCGGGGGTAAATACGGGAGGAAGTGAAGTAAACAAAATCATGTTTGCTCTGACTGTTACCGATAACGTGGTTGAACAGGCGCGACAATCCGGATGTGATATGATAATTTCGCATCATCCGCTGTTTTTTATTCCGTTTAAATACAAAGATATAAATATTTATTCCGCTCATACTAATCTCGATAGAGCAGAAGGCGGAACTACAGATACTCTGATTAAGGTTTTAGGTTTTAAAAAAAGCAGAAATGATGATTTTGCACGGATTGTAGAACTTGATGAGCCTATTAGCGTAGAAGAATTGAGAGAAAAACTCTTAAAAATATCGCCAAATTTGAGATATGTGAATAATAAAGG
>CALUVK010000101.1 GCA_944324205.1 Candidatus Gastranaerophilales bacterium
AAGAATTTTACAGAAAAAGGTGTTGCATTAGGTTTGAAAGACCAGTTCAAACACAGTCTTAAAGGCCAGGGCGGAGTAGGCGGAGCTTTGATGTTTGGCTTAGAATATATATTTGACTGGGGCAAGATAAAATCAGCATTCTCAAAAGACAGTTCTACC
This sequence comes from Candidatus Gastranaerophilales bacterium, assembly GCA_944324205.1. Lineage (GTDB taxonomy): Bacteria > Cyanobacteriota > Vampirovibrionia > Gastranaerophilales > Gastranaerophilaceae > CAG-196. The sequence goes on from CALUVK010000101.1 coordinate 160, forward strand.
GGCTGGACTCAGGTTGGCCAGACAACTGCAAAAGGTCTTGGTTCATTAATCGGATGGACGGCAGGTGAAGCTGTCGGTTCTTGGGCCGGCGCTAAATTAGGAGCGGCTTTAGGTACTGCTGTAGCTCCTGGTGTCGGAACAGCAATCGGCGCTATCGCAGGGCTAGTTTGCGGTTCAATCGGCTGTGCTCTTGCAGGCAAGTTAACACGAAAAATCGTAGGTGAAGATGTCGGAGCTAAAGCAGAAGTAGAAAATATGAAAAAGACTCCGGAAGGGCAAGCTCAATTACTTCAATTAACCGCACAACAAGCAATGTCAGACAAGAAACTTGATCCGAAAGTAGCTCTTGCTCTTCAAAATATTGCAGGTCAATTTTCTGCATAATAAACAACATCAAAACCACAATAAAAAGAGCTTGATTAATCAAGCTCATATATAAGTACATATCCCAATCAACAACAAATTAAAATTTTTATACTAAACTTAACGCAATACTTGGCGTTTGATTAGCTGTTGCAAGCAAGGTTGCTGCAGCTTGCTGCAAAATTTGTGCTTGTATATAACTAGAAGACTCTTCTGCAACATCAGCATCTCTAATCGTAGATAAAGAAGAAGTAATATTCTCAGTCTGAACGTCTATTGTTTCCATTGCAGAATCAATCCTATTCTGCGCAGCACCAAGAGTTGTAGCTCTTGAAGATATTTCATTAATTACCATATCTATTTTATTTAACATAGCCGATTGATTACCAACTATTGTTTCTGTATCACTATCATAGCCAGAGCAAAGTTCTGCTAAATCATCAATACTTACAGCGGCTGCAGAATCTCCATATGTTGTGAATAGATTTACAGCATGAGCATCTTCAAATAATTTGGCATCAAGTTCTATTTGGCTTGAATCTGCTGCATATAAACCAACTTGTAATGTTATTGCACCACCAACTGTATCATTCATCAAGTATATACCGTTAAATTCACAATTATCAGCAATTCGGTCAATTTCTTCAAATCTTGCAGTAATTTCTGATTTAATTGCTTTTAATGAATCCGAGCCATATGTTCCATTAGCGGCTTGTTCTGTCAAGTCTCTAATTCTTTGTAAGTGGGATGTTATTAGAGAATATGTATCTTCTAGTGTTGTCAACATATCGGCTCCAGTTGCAGCATTATCTGCAGCGACATCTAAAGAACCCAATTGAGTACTCCAATTCGTAGCAATTGAATAACCGGCAGCATTATCTGCAGCATGGTTTATTTTATACCCAGTAGTCATTCTTTCGATTGATTGATTGAGTAATGTAGTCGCACTATTTAAGTTTCTTTGAACTATTAATGATGATAAATTCGTATTAATTGTAAGAGCCATTCCCTAACCTTTCCGACTCTGTGCATAATTTGCACGATAACTATTTTGTATAATCCCTAATCTAAGGGTAAATAAAAAATCTCTCGTTTATATATTTCTCACATACCCTTGTATACAAACATTATAGAATAACTCTATAAAAAATACAGCATGTACAAACAATATTTTTACAATTGTTTACACTTTAACCTTTTGTATTAAAATAATAATATATAGGAGAACAAATATGACTAAGATTCTAACGATAGGAAGTGCCACGATGGATGTGTTTGTAGAATGTGATGAAGCTAATATTGTTTCAGTATGTTCAAAAACGAAAAATTCAGATTTTATGAGTTATCCCTATGGTTCTAAAATTGATATATCAACCTTCTCATCTAATGTCGGAGGAGGTGGTATAAATACTGCCTGTAATTTTGCAAATTTAGGATTTGATACTTCTGCAATATTTAAAATAGGTAAAGATGTTTATTCTGATGGTATTTTAGCCTCTTTTAAAGATAAAAAAGTAAAACTTAACAATATAATACAAAGAGAAGATACTTCTACAGGATTTTCTATTATACTGGTTAGTTTTCAAGGAGATAGGACCGTTTTAGCACATAGAGGTGCTAACGCACAAATAAGAGAAGATGAAATCAATTATGAGGCGATAAAAGAAGCTGATTTCATGTATGTTGCACCTTTAAATGGTGAATCAAACAAAGTTTTGGAACCAATTGTTGCTTATGCACACAAGCATGGTACCAGGATTTGTTTTAATGCCGGCACTACGAGTTTAAGACGAGGCTTTGAGCATATAAAAACTATTCTTAAATCTGCACATATAGTTGTAATGAATAAAGAAGAAGCTTCTATGGCAACTGGTATTATTGTAAGACCAGATAGTAAAACTGAAAAATTCTCACATGAACTTATTCATACTGACATAAAGAAAATGCTTACAACATTAAAAGTAATGGATTATCAAGTTATTGTAATTACAGACGGTGGAAGAGGCGCTTATGCGTATGACGGACAAAAATTTTACTTTTGTCCGACATTCCCGGCACCTGTTGTATCAACCTTGGGAGCTGGAGATGCTTTTGCATCAACATTTTGCGGAGCATTAGAAAGAACAAAATTAAATGTAGGACTCTCATTAATGTATGCATCAGTAAACTCTTCTTGCGTTGTTTCAGAATTCGGAGCAACAGAAGGTTTGGCTACTTTTGAAGAAATTGAAGAAAAACTTAAAAACAATCCGGATTTCACTTATTTAGAAGGATAATAAAGTTATTAAAATTTAAGGAGCAAAATGTTTAAAACATTTTCACCAAACATGCTTAAAACATACGAACTTTGCCCAAAAAAGTTCTACTTAAAGTATGTTAAAAATATTCAAATGCCGGTAAATGATGAAATATTTGAATTTGGTAAAAACATTCATGCTCTCGCCTCTTATTATCTTAGAAGTGAAAACTTGGAAAAATTTGAGAGTTCTCTATCTGAAAAAGAAATGATAGTATGGGAATATTTAAAAAAAACAAAATATTTTGGGTATAAGGTCGTAAATACTGAATACAATCTTTCCGTAAAAATTGGTGATTACTTTTTTGGAGGTAGACTTGACGCTCTTGTTAAAGATGATGAAACATACTATATTCTTGATTATAAAACAGGTTCTGCCCCTAAAAATCCAAAATACGACTATCAGACAATTATATATTTTCTTGCAGTAAAAGAGTTTTTTCATACAAATAATATAATATTTGTTTATATAGATTTAAAAAATAAAGATGAAGTAAAAATCGTATTTACGCCGGATTTAGAAAAAGAATACAGAAATAAACTAGAAAATATTTCATACGATATAAATAATAGTGAAGAACCGCAAAAGAAAACTAATTGTAACTGCGAATATTCATTGATTTGTTTTTAAGTTTCATGATAAACTTAGATGAAGGTGACGAGGTATATTTATGATAAAGATTAGAGAGTTTGTTTTTAAGCATCCGGAATTGTTTACAATTCTCGGTTTAGGTATATTATTTTATTTTATATTTTTTCATAACATCTGGACATATGCTTTAATGGACGTTGACGAATCAAGATATGTCTCAATGGCTAAAGATATGTTCAATACAAAGAATTTTTTGACTCTGTATCTTAATAATGAATATTTCTTCGAAAAACCGCCGCTGTATTTCTGGGGCGAATGCCTATCGTTTGCAGTTTTCGGTAAGATTAATGAATTTACTGCGAGATTTCCGGTTGCTTTGTACGGTACTTTAGGCTGTTTTATGACCTATTTTATCGGGAAAAAAATTGTATCAAGAACATATGGAGTCGTCGCCGCCTTGATGCTTGCGACATCTCTTGAATTTTTAATACTTTCAAAATTTGCAATACTTGATATAGTTGTATCAACCTGCATTTTATTTTCTCTTGGATTTGGAGTTCTTACGTATTTCTGTAAAGAACAGAATAAAAAATACTTCTGGTGGCTGTTTTACATATTTTCAGGCCTTGCAGTTATGGCAAAAGGCATACCGGGATTTATTGTGCCTTTTGGCTCAATGTTTTTTATTGCTATAGTTTCAAAGCGTTTTAAAGAAATTTTTAAACCTCAATACTTTATTGTGGGTTTTATCTTATTCTTCCTGATAACGCTTCCATGGCATTTAATTATGCTGAAACTGCATGATCCGTTATTTTTTAATGAATATATAATGAAACATCACATTGCAAGATTTTTAGGTTCAAAAATCATTAATCGTGATCAACCCTTCTGGTTTTATTTTGTAACAATTCTCTGGGGATTTTTCCCGTGGATAGTTTCAACGCTTGCAGTATTAATAAGAAAAATTATAAAAAAAGATTTCGAGTTCAAAGAGCTTAATAATACGAGAAAATTCTTACTCTATAACGGTATTATAGCTGTATTCACGTTATTATTTTTTACTGCATCTGAGACAAAACTCATAACATATATTCTTCCGATTTATCCGCCGCTTGCTTTTCTCGGCGCTTATATATGGACTAATTATATTGAAAGGGGAGAGTATAGCAGAATAATTAATAAAACGGTTTATGTTGTAGGTATTATATTTATTCTGGCTTCGATAATTGCATGTTTCTGCCGTTATTACATTCCGGCTCAACTGTATAATGACATTTTGAGCGCAAAATGGCTTTGTATTATAGGAGCTTTTGTTTTTGGTGCGGCATCAATATATTTTGCTAAAAAAGAACGTTATATTGGTGTATTTTTTACTTATGTAATATTTATCGCCGTTATGTCGGCTTTTATAACAGAAAAATTCTTCGAGATTGACTATAAATTCGGGCAGGACGATTTATTAAGGTTTGCGCAGTATGCAAAAGAAAATGACAAAACACTTACCTGCTATAAATTTACTCATAAATACTCATTAATATTTTATGGCGGAAAACCTGTTGAATATGGTGCGGAGTATGGGATAAACGAACTTAATTCAGCTTTAAACAAAGATAATAACCTTGTAATAATAAGGTATATTGATATTGATGACGGGGTTAAATCATTAAAATACAATGTTATTGATAAAGGCCGGAAGTATATGCTGGTTGAGAGGTCTGAATGATAGGATTTATAAGCGAGATAATTTTTAGACTTATTTATCCGCTGCTATACATTTTGCATAAGCGGGCAGGATATTCTGACGAAGCATTCTCATTAAAACTCGGAAAAGTAGAAAGTTTTGTTCCCAAAGGCCGTGTTATAATGTTTCACGGAGTATCGGTAGGTGAAATTAATGCAATAGAAAAACTTATAAAAGAGGCAAGAAAGACATTTCCCGACTCAAAAATAGTAGTGACTACAGGAACGAATACCGGACAGGAAATTGCAAAAAAGAAGCTCGGTGAAACAGCTGATTTAATAACATATTTTCCGTTTGATACACCAAGCTGTGTTGAAAGATTTCTTAGTAAAGTAAAGCCGGCTGATATTTTAATGGCTGAAACTGAAATTTGGCCTAATTTCGGGGGTAAATGTAAGGAGCATAATATCAATTTATACATAATTAATGGCCGTATATCAGACAGGACTTTTAATTCTTATAAGAAACTTAAGTTTTTCTTTAAACCATTGTTAAACAATTATACAGGCATTTTTACCCAAAGTACGGAGGATTTAAATAAGTTTCTGGCTCTTGGTGCTAATCCTGAAACAACAAAAAGGATGAATAATCTGAAATTTGATATAACTGCGCCTGTTGTTGATATTGAATTAAAGTCGGAGGGCAGAATTTTTCTTGCCGCTTCTACGCATTCCGGAGAGGATAAAATACTCTTTGACACTTATAAAAAATTAAAAGAAACGCATAAAGATTTAAAGTTTATTATAGCACCGAGGCATCTAACACGGCTTGAAGAGGTAAAATCTGTTGTAAAAGATTATGTTTTGCGCTCTAAGGACGGAAATTTGTTAGAAAATGATATTATGATACTTGATACAATGGGTGAGCTCGGTAAAATGTTTGCTTTTGCTGATATTGCATTTATAGGCGGAAGTTTCAATAAAACAGGCGGGCATAATCCGCTTGAAGCAGTTATTTTCGGTAAACCGGTCATTTCAGGTCCTTCTATAAATAATTTTAAAGATATTTATGCAATTATTCAAAATGCAGGCGCGGGTTTTGTAGTCAAAACTC
>CALUVK010000102.1 GCA_944324205.1 Candidatus Gastranaerophilales bacterium
GACCGGTGATAGCTCTTACTTCTTTAAGAACTGCGATTTTCTTATCAGCAGGAACTGAAGCTAAAACTACGTTTACTGCAGCGTCAGCATCTTCAGCAGGAGCAGCAGCGGCAGCAGCCGGAGCAGCAGCAACAGCAACAGGTGCAGCTGCAGATACGCCGAATTTTTCTTCCATTGCTTTTACTAATTCAGCAGCTTCTAATAATGTTAATTTTTCAATTGATTCTAAAATTGCTTCAATACTCATTGTTTTTCTCCTTTATTATTAATTTTTTGTTGTAATACGTTTTTCTGATATGCTAAGCGGATTTGTTTTGGGAAAATTTTATACTTACCTTCCTTTCCCTATTCCTTTACCCCCTAAGCGGCTTTTTGATCTCTAACAGCAGCAATAGCTCTGACAAGAGATGACATAACAGCGTTGACAGAATTTGCGATACCGGAAGCCGGTGAATTGATGCAGCCAAGCATTTTTGCGTAGATTTCTTCTTTTGAAGGAAGAGTTGCAAGAGCTTTTGCTTCATCAGCGCTCATAAGTCTGCCATCCATTGCAGCAGCAATGATTTCGCCTTTTTTTGTTTCTTTGATAAATTGAGATAAAGCCTTAGCCGGTGCTACCTGATCTTCAAAACCAAAAGCGATTGCAATCGGACCTTGAAGCTTTTCAGCCAGTACTTCGTAAGGAGTGCCCTTGATAGCGATTTTTGCAAGGGTATTTTTAGTTACCATATAGTCGCCGCCGTCTTTTTGAAGTGCGCGTCTTAATTTGGTAATTTCTTCTACTGTCATTCCCTTGTATTCGGTAACAATTGCAACTTGTGCTTTATCAATTTTCTCTTTGATAAGTGCTACCTTATCTTCTTTAAAAGCTTTTGTTGACATTCTTTGCTCCTTTGTTTCCAGCGGCTCGGAAGAGCCTTTATATTTAATTTCGACCTTTTACATACTAAAAAAGATTTTGCAATCTTTCCTTGTTTATCGCAAAATCTCACACAATCTATTGCTATTTATATTTTTGTGTTCCTTAGAGACGTACCCTACAGAACCCTTGCACTCTTGTGTAATCTCGGCTAGCCTGTCTTTATCAATTTAAATCCTAACAAACAAGGATACTAACTGTCTGCGATTATATGGTTAGTTTAGCAAAAGAAAATTATATTGTCAACAGGAAAATATTAATTCGTTTTTTTAGCTGTTATTACAGTCCAGGAGCCAAGTCTATCAAGTTTAAAATCTGTATAATTTTTATCCAGCTCTTTTATAAGACAATTTTTAATATGTGAAAAAGTTATAAACATCTCTGGAATTTTTGAATTTTGATTGTTTAAACGAATAAAATCCTCGCTAAAAAAGCTAACACTGTCCAAAAAAATGACTGAAACAGTATTTCCGGGCTTTATGTCTTTTAGTATTGCTTCAGGGTTTTCTTTATACTCAAAGCGATTAATCTTACTTATATAAGCCGTATCAAAAGCGGCTAAATCAATATATCTTTCAAATCTGTTTGGCTCGTAGTATGTAAATATTATGGTATCGGGTTTTCTTGATTTTACAATTTCGGCAGGTATTCTATTTCCTTCGCTTCGATTGATTTTTGTTACATAATACGGAGAAAAAAATGAGCAGAGGTGAATTAATATAAAAATAATTAAAAGAACAAAACCTGACTTCTTCAGTATTCTAAAACCGCCTGCAAGAATAAGAATCAGAGCCGGAAGTATTTCTATTGAGTATTTTGTTATAAATACTATTTTCCCGGAAAGGGCAAGCATTACCATTACTGTAATAGTCAGAGCAGAAACAACTGCAAACCCTCTGAATCTTTTAATACCTTCAATAAAAGGGATAAAAGTAATTATCAAAGGAAGTGTCATCCAGAATACATAATTTTTGTTATAAAAGAATACCGGCGGAGCATTCACATTATTCGTGAGTATAGGAGAAAAGAAATCACTAAACAAAAACAGAATGTTTGTATAAGAAAATATCCCCCACCATTGAGATGACGGAAGCATTCTCAAAATATTCATGCCGAACGGATACAATAATATTCCTGCTATAAGTGCAATTATAACTATTTTCAAAGAAATTCTTTTTTTCTTATAGATAATATAAAGTGTATTAAATAAAACGTAAATTCCGCCGAGAACATGAGTTGAGAGAATCAGCAAACAAGAAATAATATAACCTGTAAAATTAATCTTAGAGCTGTCTTTTATAAGCTTTATCGTAAACAACAGACAAAGTGAGGTAAAAAGAAACAGAAGCGAATAAAACCTAACTTCTTGTGAATAATATACTAAAAACGAAAGAACGGCTGTTATTGCTGCAGCATAAATGCCTGTTTTTTTTGAATACTCTTTCCCTGCAAGGTACATTACAGGTATTGCAAGAACTCCGGGCAGAACAGATGTGAGTCTTAAAATTATATCTGAACAGTGCACAAACGGTTTTAAATACAAATAATAAAACGGCATATGGCATTGTTTCAAAACTTCCTCCCAAAAACTGCCCTGAAAAGGAGTATTTGCAACGTACCAGCTTACATACTCGTCATTCCACAAACCTTCGGGTTTATTTATAAAGCTCAATCTCAGTAAAAGACCTATTATTATAATAAATAAAAGCACTCCCACTTGCTCCGTTTTTCTTATTTATATATAATATTTTACATGACAAAGCTTATTATTCAAATACCTTGTTTCAATGAAGAAGAGACGTTGTTAACAACTCTTAATGAACTTCCCGAAAAAGTTAGCGGCATCGAGGAAATAGAAGTCCTTGTTATAAATGACGGTTCTAAAGACAACTCTGTTGAAATTGCGAAACAATGGGGTGCAAAGATTTTGGATATAAAGACTAACAGGGGACTTGCCAATGCCTTCCGAGCCGGAATTGCAGAGAGTTTGAAACTGGGAGCGGACATAATTGTTAATACCGATGCCGATAATCAGTATTGTGCTAATGACATAGAAAAGCTTGTCAGACCCGTTATTGAAGGTAAGGCAGATATTGTAATCGGTGCCAGAGATATAGCTTCAATAAAAGAATTTACACCACTAAAAAAATTCTTCCAAAAACTCGGCTCTGCTGTCTTGAGACTTCTTTCTTCTACTCCGGTAGAAGATGCACCGAGCGGATTTAGAGCTTTTTCTAAACAGGCAGCCATCAGACTTAATATTTTTGATAATTATACATACACTATGGAAACTTTACTTCAAGCCAATGCTAAAGGTCTAAAAGTTCTATCCGTTCCCATAAGAGTTAATTCAATGCTAAGAAAATCAAAACTTGTTAAAAACATTTTTGATTATATCTTTAAATCAATGAAAACTACTATAAGAATGTTTATTGTATATCGCCCGTTTCGGTTCTTTATAACGATAGCAGCGCTGCTTGGCCTCTTCGGAACAGGTCTTGTATTTCGATTTCTCTATTTTTATTTTCAAGGTTCAGGTAACGGCCATATACAGTCTTTAATATTTGCTGCTGTATTTTTGATTTCTTCTGTGCAGGTTGCAATTATCGCAATAATAGGTGATTTGTTATCAATAAATAGAAAACTTATAGAAGATGTGCAAACACGCATAAAAAAAATAGAATTAGAAAAATAAGAAAAAACCGCTCTGGAAAGAAGCGGCTAAAGAAAAGGAAAAAGGGAATGGGTAAATATAAAGGGGTAAATATAATGAAGCAAAAGGAAGTAAATAGATAAGATAAGTTTTATTTACTTCCCCCACTTATAAATTTATTAACTGAATATACCGAAAGTTCTTTCAATGTTATCATCTCTTACTTTACCAATCGATTCTATTTCCGTTGTAATTGATGTTCTTTCTGTTTCAAGTTTACTTAATTCTTGATCGAATTTGGTATCCTTTGTATTTATAATGTCAAGTTCATGTTCATATTCAGCTTCGGCTTTCTTTAAATCTGTATCATCTGCAACTTCTTGAAGGAAACTTGTACTAGTACTTGTTGCAACACTTGTATCATCCCACTCTTTTGTATTTTCATTAAATTCAGAGATTAATACACGTCCTGTTTTTACCATATTATTAAACCAGTCATTACCTTCTTCACCAGCAACATACTGCTCTTCAATTTCCTGACAACCGCCGCAATCTTGAATTTTTTCAAACAATGCAACATAATAATTAAATTCATTTTTTATAGATGCCCACGTTACATCACCGTAAATTTGGTTATTTTCAGGATCTGCAAGCACTGCATCTTTTGAATCTTGTTTATCTAAATTCATATAACTAAACAGTTCTTTAGAATAATCTTCATATAACATATCTCTGAATATTTGTAATGCTTCTCTCTTATCGGCAAGTGTCTCTGCATTATTGATATCATCGTATGCTGCAACTAAATCACTATCGTCTTGATGGTCATTAAAGACCATTTCTTCAGCTTCTGTCATTATTACAAAGTCATTATTATCCTGATTATCACGACCTATAAATTGCTCATCCTCATTATTAGAATCCCAGCAAAAACATCCGGCATACCCTACCATCGCCCAGGCAAAACAATATTTATCTGAATCATAAGTTTCATACATTTCGGCAATTTCAGAACTTACAATAAGTTTACCTGTTTTCGCATCAGTTAAAGCATACTGGCTGCACCTTGCCTCATTATAACCGCATACTGTCGAAAAATTCGCATCTACAAAATCTCTTGAACCATCACCATTATAGAATGCAACTTGAATCTTCTTAGCATCAAGGGCATCACAATAGGCCTGGTACGCATCATCTTTTTGCGTAGCCAAAGCTATCTTCTGACTCTCGATATTTTGTGCCTTATACTCAATATCGTGGAGCCTGCTCGTTAGAGTTAATAATCTAGCTTGTGACGCTGCCATTCCCATTGTTGTTCGTAGTCCTTTTTATTTTTCCCTTGTTTAATATTATTTACGGCATAATTGTTTTAAAACTTTAATAATTTTCAAATATTGTTACAAATCTTTACAAAATTCTTTCAAAAAAAAACTTCTCAAATGAGAAGCTAGGAAAATTAGTTAGGAAGGGATTTAGGGATTAAATCTTATATTTACATCTTACATATATATAAAGTATATATAAATTAGTCAATTTCATTTCTCTATATTATTGTTACAAAAATTTACATTAGTGATTCGGGTGCATTCAAGAAGCATTCGTAACAATATAAAGAACTTTTAAGAAATTTATTTTTTTGATTCTAAAAAGTTTTTGATGCGGTAAATCTATGATTTACCGCATCTTACTTATTATGTCGTTGATAATAGGCACCAGTTGGGGTGAACCCCAAACAATATAGACCGTTGCTGTAATCCCACTCATAATCAATATCATTACAAAGATATTTCATTGCGGCAACAGTCACATCCTCTGTTATAACACCTACTTGGTCTGTAACTCCTGGAATTGCATTTGTATAAACTCCAAGTATTGTGTCTACCATACCATAGCTGTTCAGTGGAATAGAATAGACTCTCACATCTGATAATTGAGCGTATCTTAATGCAGTTTTCCAAGATTCTCTAGCTGTTGCTCTCCAGCCGGAAAATTCATCAACGCCTTCATCGTCGCATTTTAGATATTTGAGAAGTCTGACATCAACTACTTTCTCTTCCCAATCATCATAGGGACCTAAGTAGTCTGCAGATACATAATAATAAGAACTATCACAGGCTGTTTCAAATATAAATTTTATTTCATTAGTATTACTGTAAGCCCTGTTTGGGGCTTTAGAAAATGCATATCGTGCTTCGTTATTGCTATCATAAAATACATAATTCAAATTATTGTTAAAATTTGCTTTATTTTCAGATTCAAAGTGTCTAATAGTCTTTGTATCAAGAATTGTTCGCCCTGGGGCAATTATACCAAGAATTACACCATATAGCGCAGGAGATTTAAGTAATAAATTACTCCGTAAAAAGGAGGACATGTTTTCATCGGGTATTTTTTCTACATTATCTCCATAACCAAACAAATAACGATAATAAAACAGTAATGGGGATTTTACTGGATATTGAAAATATGGAATTCTTAAAACTACTGTTAGACCATTTGCTAATTGTATATTTATATTATTTTCATCGTTACGATGATAATACCTAGCACAATTAATAATCTTACCGTTGTACTTATCACCACATCTTAATTCTTCCGGCTCATCATTTTCG
>CALUVK010000103.1 GCA_944324205.1 Candidatus Gastranaerophilales bacterium
ATGGTTTCAGGCATATAAATGTATGCCCAATGTAACACAATATGTATTGAGTTACATTAGAGTTTCTGAAGCAGGCCAATAGAAGATCTTAGGGCAGTATGTGAAGAATATCCAGAAAATAATGAAGTTTTTTGCCTTTTCTAAAATCTTGTTACAAAAATTAACATTTGTCTATTGTTTGTTTGTAAAAAATATATAAGCATGATATTATCCTTGTATACAGAATCCAAACAATCACATCTATAAGGAGAACCCTATGTTAGACTTTTTGTTTAAGAAAGAGACTGATAATCTCTGTGAAACTTTAAACAATTTTTATTCTAAGTTAAAAGAAATTTATTCTTATAATAGTATTTCAGAAGAAAGAAAAGAGTTTTTGAAAACAACAATGGATAAATTCGGGTATCTTCCTTATCCGCAAATAAAAGCTTTGGAAGAATTGTCTGATGCAGAGGTTTTATTTGCTCTGGAATCTAAATGGAAAGCAAACGGAGTTTTTAAAGATGGCCGTTTTGAATTCACAAAAACCAGTGTTTTAGCAAGAAACAATGTCAAAGACTCTTCCTGGCTACAGAAAGAGGGACACGATATTAAACTTACGAATCTTGCAGGTCTTGGAAATGGAAACAAATCAGAAGAATGTGGTAAGTTTATGGATTGGATGAGAGAACTCTTAATTTTACCCACAGGAAATCTAGAGAATAATATTTTTTCTACAACAATGTATTTGATACCGTTTCACCCGAGAGAATTTGGTTGTGCATATCTTCCAACCGCCAGTTCGGTAAGCTCTAATCTTGAAGATAAAACAATAACAGATAAAACCGGTTTAAATGTTGATGAACAGGTCAAGATGTTTATAAGGATGACTCAGCTGGCAGGACATCCCGTAATTTACGATATCCTGCCACAAACAGGAAGATTTTCAAAAATTGTTTTAACAAATCCTGATTGTGCAAGATGGTTTGATATTAATGCCTTGATTGAAGAATTATCTAAAAATGTTGATACTGCGGCTGAAAAATTTGGTGATAAATATTCTAAAGATGATTTAGATATTGTTATCGGAATTTATAAAAAGGCTGTAAAAGGTGAAAGTTATGGTGATTTAACAGAGCATTACCAGAAAATTTTTGATGAACTAGATAAACTTCTAGAAGAAACTAAAATCTTTTTATCAAATTCTATGCTAGAAAAAAGTATTCAGGAAAAGCTCCATAAAAAAGCAAAAGCTATTATTAATAAAGTTACAGGGAACCATTCCGGGAAAAAACTTTCAGAAAATGAAATTTTAAATCAGAATGAAATTACCCAAACTTTAATTAATGAAGGTATGTGGCCGGCTCCAGGCGGTGCCTGGTGTTCAGCTGGAGTTCCGATTTTTGATAGAATGAGTGATGGTGCCTCTTATCCAATGTTCAAGCATTACAAATTTGACGGTGAAGATGTTACAAAGTTTGCAAATCTCGATTGCCAAACTCCTTACTATTTTGTATGTCTTGAAAACGGGAAATATAATAACGATGTAATTAAATTCTTTATTGATTATATGAAAGATTTACAGGAAGAATTTAATTTTGACGGATTTAGAGTCGATCATATCGATCATATCGTTGATGAAGTCTCTGAACAAAATGGAGTTCCGATTAGCTATAGAGCACCGAGAAAAGTTCTCGGAATGCTTAATGAAGCAATGAAAGAGAAGGTTCCATATTTTGCAACATTAGCAGAATATATGCTCTGGGATAACTATTTTAAAGAATATCACGAAGATATGCATTTTGACTTACTTTGGGGCAATGATATCGTATCTCAAAGCTATAAAACTCCGGAAGCAATCGCAGAAGATAATCTGAATTTAACAAATTATAACACTTCTTCCAAAGTTCAAACTCCGCTTTCTATTCTGAAAACTTATAACAATCAGGATGGAGAATTTGAAGCAATCGACAGATATCCGGGGCAGCTTGGTGCAGCGGGAGCTTTGTTTAAATGGTTTAAATATAAATTTCTGCCGGGCGGACGTTATGCACAAAGACCTGTTATGTACATAGACGGTGATGAATCTTTTACAAAGACAGGAATGGAGCATATTATTGGCAATGAAATTTCAATGAAACGAGAAAAAGATTATGATTTCTTTGCAAAGTTCGATGCTATTGACCGGTTTGTAAAAAATAATTCCGTAATTACTGACGGTGAAGCTCATATAATAAGACAGGATGATGACGGATTTGTAGCTTGGCAGATACAAAAAGAAGGGTTGAAAAATTCAATTCTTGTAGTTGCAAATTATCAATCTCCAAGTGAGAAATTCTGCCTAGAAGATGGAACCGTAGAAATTAGAGAGGGAAGAGAAGTTTTTGATAAAACAATTGAACTTTCCTGTGATTATTCAATAGTTTCGGAATTCAGGTTTGACGGAACCGATTATATGGAAGAAAAATTTGTTGCAGCAACAAATTCGCTTTCATTCGGGAAATTAATGCCTGCTGAATTTAAATTTTTCACGGTTATAAGATAAGATACGGGTGGTGTTTAGTTTCAATTAATTAAATATTTACCTACAGGAGTATAATTACGATTAAGTAAACTACGATTAAGTAATATAGGGATACGCCGGATTAAACAATCCGGCTTTATTTTTAATGAATATTTTTCATATGAATATATTAATTTAAAAAAAATTTTTGATTTTTTTTGTAAATTATATTAAGATAAAAAAATGATATTTTTAAATACTGCATTAATTATATTTTTATTGTTTTTGAACGGCTTTTTTGTAGCAGCCGAGTTTGCATTTGTTGGAGTTAGAAAAACTAGAATTCAGCAGCTTTCAAATGAAGGAAATTTTGATGCTAAGCTCGCGATGGACGGAATTAAAAATCTTGACAGGTATATCGCGGCGGTACAGCTTGGTATCACTATTTCAAGTCTTGGTATCGGCTGGGTCGGAGAATCTACTCTTGCAAGGTTAATACATCCGATATTTCAGTTTTTACCTTCCCAAATGGATACAATTGCAACACATACGGTATCAGTAACAATTGCATTCATATTAATAACAGTACTCCATGTTGTAATTGGAGAATTAATGCCAAAATCGATTGCACTTCAATATCCTGATAAAACAACTCTTTTTGTTGCAAAACCTATGTTTGTCATAACAAGGCTTTTTGCTCCCATGATTGCAATTTTAAATGGGCTTGGAAACTTCCTTTTGAAATTATGCAGAATAGAGCCGGCTAATTCGCATCATATGGTTCATTCTACAGAAGAGTTAAATATGCTTATTGATGCAAGCTGCAAGGGTGGAGTTTTAAATGAGAAAGAAGCTGAAATTTTACAAAATGTATTCAAGTTTTCCGATTTAACAGCCGGTCAGATTATGATACCAAGACCGGACATGGTTTGTATACCTTCTGACGCATCAATAGAAGAGATAAATAATATTATTATTGAAAATCAGTATACAAGATATCCTGTATATGAAGGCAGTATAGATAATATTCAGGGATTAATACATATAAAAGATATTTATCCATTACTTGTAAAAAATAAAGAATTTTCTATACCCTCACTTCTAAGAGAAGCCTTTTTTATTCCGGAGACAATGCCTGTTGATAAACTTGCATTAGAGTTTCAGAAACACAAATCCCAGATGGCTATTGTAGTTGATGAATTTGGCGGCACAAGCGGTCTTGTAACTCATGAAGATGTAATGGAAGAGATTTTAGGTGAAGTTCAAGATGAATTTGATGACGATGAAGAAGCTGAAATTAAACAACTTGGAAATGGAATTTATGAAATTTGTGGGAAAGTTCGCTTAGACGAGTTTTGCGACTTCTTTGAAATTAATCTTTCTGATGATGACATCAATACAGTTGGCGGATATATAATTAAAAACCTCGGACGTATTGCAGAAGAGAATGACACTATTGAAGATGAATTTTTTAAATATTGTGTAACCCAAACTGATTCCGGAAGGATTTTAAAAATACGGGCTGAAAAAATTTAATTATTTATTTTTCAAATACAGATTTTGTTCTTGCAGTATATTTAATCTTTCAGCCAGACCGATAACTGCCTGTAAATTTTCAAAAGATAATGTTTGTACTGCAGAATAAAGTGCTTTTAGCGACTCATCATTATATATTTTTTGCGCAATTTCCGCTGTCTGTTCATCAAGATAATAAGGTTTTGTCATATCTTGCAGATTCATTAATTCATCAAGACTACATTCAAAAACAGCAGCCATTGCCTTTAAAGTTCTTAAATTAGGATTTTTAGTTCTGCCGCTTGCAATCCTTTCTACTGTTGCAACCGGTAAATTGGCAAGCTTAGATATCTGCATGTTTGTTAATTTTAGTTTCTTTTTAAAATAATTAACTTTCAGACATAAATTTTCCATCTCAAAACCTCTTTACTTATATTGGCACATTCTTTATTTTAATTCAAGTCCGTAATGTAGCTATACATTAATAAAAAAACTATTATAAATTATTTAATTAACATATTAATTATTTCTTGACAAATTATATTATCTAATATACAATTAATACGTTAATGGAATAATTAAGATAAAGTGTAAATTTTTATTTCACATTAAAGGTTTAATGAAAAAGGAATATTGAAGTGTTTAGGAATTTGGCAGTGGAAATCAAGAGAGCCGGACTTTCACAAAAAGAATTTGCAAAAATGGTCGAAATTAATGAACATTCTTTTTCTAAAAAAATTAATGCAAAAGCCGAATTTCAACTATGTGAAATAAGACGAATTCTTGAATTTTTCGGTCTTAAATTATCTTTTGATTATTTATTTGAAAATGACATCGTTTAAATATAAGTACAAAGAGAAAGCAAAGAAAGGAATTAAATTTATGTTGAAAAAAGTTTTAAACTTAATGTTAACTTTATCAATTATTGCTGGCATGTCAGTTCCGGCAATGGCTGTAAGTTGGACAGATGTCGGACGCGGTATGTACATTGACAGTGATAGTATAAAACCTGGAAATACGTATGGAACATATACGTTTGACTCTAAAGCTCAGGCAACTAATGCGCCTTTTGAAACAATAAACGGAAGAAAAATCTGGATGGTTCAAGGTAATTTATATGTTGATTGCAGAAGCGGTTATTTAAAAGAACGTTCTTACAAGGCATATGATGCAAATAACAATGTAGTTATTTCTAAGAAAAATTCTGTAAAAGAATGGTTTAATATTAATGCTAATAATAAACCGTACGGATTATATGCTTATGTTTGTGGTGAACCATACCAGAGATATAGAGCAGGACGTTATTACCCGTCTTGGTGGTATTAATCTTTTCATAAATAAATCGTAATTCTCGAAAGGCTTCTATGCCTAAAATCCTTCAATTAGCTCTCTATTGAAGGATTTTTTATGCCTGTGATGGTCTTATTAAAAATTTTATTGCACTTCCTTCAATATGTCTTTGCATTGCATATTCAACTTTCTCAAGAGAGAGTTCTTCAGTTATAAGTTTTTCAACTTCAATATCACCGGAGGCAATTAAATCAAGCGCTTGTCTGAAATATTTTGGGGTATGGTGGAAAACACTCATCAATCTAATATCGCCATAGTGCATTTTTGTAGTATCAATACTTACTTTAGAACCGGATTTGCAGCCGCCGAAAAAGTGCACAGTGCCTCCGGGACGCACGCAAGAAAATACCAGCTCCCAAATTTCCGGCATACCTACGCATTCAATTGCAACATCCAAGCCTTTTTTCTCATCAGAAAAATCTTTGAATATTATCTCCGGATTTGCATACTTTTTTAAATCGACAATTTCATCTGCATGCGCAAACTCTTCAGCAAGCTTCAACTTAATTGGATTTCTGCCTGCTACAATTACTCTTGCTCCTTTTAGTTTGCACAATCTGGCAAACATTAAGCCTATAGGCCCGATACCTATTACACCAACGGTCTGTCCCGGTTTTATTCCTGTTCTTTCTACACCATGTACAACATTAGCAAGCGGTTCGCAAAATGCAGCCTTTTCAAATGGCAGGCTTGGCGGAAGAAGAAGTGTATTTTTTCTTACAATTCTCTCCGGTACAACAATATACTCTGCATACGCTCCGTTTAATAAATCCAGATTTTCGCA
>CALUVK010000104.1 GCA_944324205.1 Candidatus Gastranaerophilales bacterium
TCCTAACCATCTTACATCTTACAATCTTTTTACCCACCGCAGATATTAAAATATCGGCGGTTTTTATTTTGTTTTCTGCATCTTTTGTATAAGAATGGCAAATCGTAACTGTTGCATTACGCTTTAACAGCATCTGCGCCATAGGTTTCCCTACAATATTGGAGCGGCCGAGAATAACAGCGTCTGCTCCTTCTATCGGAATTTTATATTCATCAAGCAGCATTATTACTCCCTGCGGAGTTGCCGGATAAAAATACGGTTCAAGTCCTATTGCCAGCCTACCGACATTTTCCGGTGTAAACCCGTCAACATCTTTCTTCGGAGAAATTGTTTCTATAACTTTGTTTTTATCAATATGAGCAGGTAAAGGGAGCTGCACAAGAATGCCTGTTACATCATTGTCTGCATTTAAATCATTTATAACGGATAATAACTTGTCTTCTGTTGTAGATTCGGATAATTCTATTATAGTGGATTTTATTCCGACTTTTTCAGCAGCTTTCTTTTTATTGTTTACATAAATCCTGCTTGCTGTATTATCACCAACCAGAATAACAACAAGATGAGGCTGTTTTGAGAGTTTTGAGACTCTATTTTTTACATCTTCTAATACTTTTATGGATAAAGCCTTTCCGTCTAATATTATCATCTGTTCTCCTGCGGTAAATTCAGTCTGAAATAAAACTGCTTAACTGCATCATTAACTATTATTGAATTTCTATCAAGTGGCCCTGCAGCAAGCTCCTCTATATATGGAACGGTTCCTAAAACTTCTACATCTGCGTTTTTTAACTCTTCAGCTATCAGATTAATATCTTCATTTTTAACCTTGTTAATAACAACCCCCATTTGCCCGCCAACAGCGTATTTTGCAGAAAACTCCGTTATTCTTTTAGCTAAATGCAGAGAATCTATGGTCGGATTTGCAACAACAAGGGTTAAATCTATATCAGTATCAACAAGCTGATTAAGGTATTTTAAATCGAATTCGCAATCAAAGATTACAAAGTCATATCTTTCAATAAGCTTCTGGCATGCATCATTTATTTGACCGGTTATAGGACAACGGCAGTCTTTTGCTCCTACAAACCAGGAAACAATAATATCAACATTATCACTTAAACTAACAATAATATCCTCAATTGCCCATTCAACATATTCGTGCTTTGTCATTCCCTGCGGAATCCCTGTTTTATACTCGTGTTTCCCGCTTCTTATACCGTAGATAGTGTTTCTTATATCTAATCCGAAAGAATGACCAAGCTCACCTGTTAAATCATTATCAAAAAGTAATATAGATTTATCAGGGAAATTCTCTTTTATTATATTCAAAAACGCCTTTGCTATTGTTGTTTTTCCGTTTCCGCTTTTTCCAGTAACCGCTATTTTTATACTCAATATTAAATCCTCTTTTTATTAATAATATCATGAAAACGCTCTGATTCATAAAAAGCGCTTAGTAGGTCCGAATATAAACAATAAGACGAAAGACAGACTATACAGCTTAACTATTTAATAATTTCATATATAAAATCGGGTACGGATTACCCTGCTCATCAATTTCAGATCTTTTGTAGACTTTAAAACCAAGATGTTCATAAAACTCTTTTGCCTGCGGGTTTTGTTCATTTACAGTTAGCTCATTTATAGAAAAATGCTTAATTGCGTATTCAATCATTTTTCTGCCAACCCCTTTCCCTCTGTATTCAGGAGTAACAAAAAGCATTTCCAGCTTTTGTCCTTCTATACCGATAAAGGCTATCGGTCGTTCGTCATCTTGAGCAATAATGAGATGAGTTATATTTTTTAAGGCTTCAGGTAAAAAATTTTGTTTAATATTTTGTATTTCACTTTCCGGTAAAAACAAATGAGTTTCTCTTACAGATTTTTCCCAAATTTCTAAAAGTATATTAATAAGAGAAGCCGGTCTTTTAAATAGTTCGGTTAATTTCATTATTTTTTACCTTTTCGTATATCATCAAAATATTTAATTACTCTGCAAGGATTACCAACTGCAACACAGTTATCGGGAATTGAACGATTTACAACACTTCCTGCTCCAATAATACTGTTTTTACCTATCGTAACACCGGGGAGAATTATAGCTCCCCCGCCAACCCAAACCCCGTCTTTTATTTCAACAGGTTCTGCGCATGTATTATAATAAATCGAATTATTTTATGCCCGATTATAAATATATCTTTCTTCAGGTAAAACAGGATGATATGCGGTATAAATCTGAACATTCGGAGCAAACATTATACAATCCCCAATAATATTTTTTTCATTATCTATAAAGGTACAATTTGGCCCGATTATAATATCACTGCCTATAAAAATATTTTTACCGTATTCACAATGAAATCTTTCACCTACAAAAACATTTTTCCCAATTGCTCCAAATAATTGTGCAAGAATACTGGCTTTCTTTAGTTCATCCTCATAATCTGCAGCCTCATATTCTTTCATTAAAATCCTTGAATTTGAACGTAACGTGCATAGTTCTTTTGATGCAGTTTCTATATATTTATATTCCTTATTCATAATCTCTCCTAATACTCTGTTTTTGTTGTATTTTATTATAAAAAGAGATTTCTTACAATTCTTTATAAAAAAATGGCGCGGGCTAAAGCCCGCGCCATGATATATCTCTCTTAATTATTCCTTATCTGAATTATCTTCACCGCCTACAAGCAAATCAGGAGCGCCGAACATACCTTCGATTTCTTCTAAGATAGCTGACGGTTTTCTTGCCTGATTTCTTTGTGCTGCACGTTTTTGAGCTTCTTTATCGCGTTCTTCGCTTGCACAAGACAGGTGATAGAAACCGGTACCTGCTGGTATCAAACGACCGATGATAACGTTTTCTTTCAAACCTCTCAACAGGTCTTTCTTACCTTCTACTGCAGCTTCGGTCAAAATTCTTGTAGTTTCCTGGAATGAAGCAGCTGAAATAAAGCTTTCTGTGTTCAACGAAGCTTTTGTAATACCTAATAACATGTATTCACAAGTTGCTTCCTGACCATCATGTTCTTTAACAGCCTTATTTTCGTTCTCAAAAGTTTGAACCTCAACCAGCTCGCCCGGTAACAAGTTTGTATCGCCGGCATCAACAATTCTGACTTTCTTAGTCATCTGACGAACAATAATTTCGATGTGCTTATCAGCAATTTCTACCCCTTGTGAACGGTAAACACGCTGAACTTCATCTACCAGGTATTGTTGTGCTTCTTCCGGACCGCAAAGTCTGATTACATCATGCGGGTTCAAAGGACCGCTTGTTAAAGGCTGACCTTTTTTGATTTTTTGTTTATTTTGAACAACGATACTTGCATCAATTGCAAATTTAATCTCAGTTCTGCTTCCGCTGTCGCTTACAAGGAACAAACGGGGAACATCATCTTCGATTTCAATTTCAGCAACACCGTCAGTTTCAGCCAATATTGCACAGTCTTTCGGCTTTCTTGCTTCAAGAAGTTCTTCAACTCTCGGCAAACCTTGAACGATATCGCCAGTTTTTTCTCTTTCAAATACTAATGTTGCAAGCATATCGCCTCTTAGAACGAGCGAGCCTTCTTCTACCTGTAACATAGTACCCGGGCTGATTAAGTACGGACGACCGTTTCTAATTGTAACAGATTTAGCATCTACTGCAATAATCTTACCTGAAACAGTTGCAACTTCGCCAGATTCAGCAACCGGAGTATCAAGCTTAATAAAATCGCCTTTCTTAACAGAAGGTTTAGATTTTGTTTCAATTACTGTTTCAAAGTTTGCACAATTTAGAAGTAATCTTCTTGACTCTGTTGCCTCACCCTTAATAGAAGCAACACCGTCATTCAGAGCAAGGACTTCCGTTTTTGCAATCGGAGTCTTAGGTTCAATTACCTGACCATTTTCAACAAGCAATTCTGTCTGCAATGAACTGTTTAGAGCAGAATTACCTTCCAATTCACGACGTACAATCAATGTTTCAAGTACAACAATCTTCAATTCGCCTTTATCATCAAGTTCTACAAGACCTTTTAAGTGTGATAAATAGCCCTGCATTTGAAGAACCAGACTTGTTCTTGTTAAAGTTGCACCGTCTAAGTTTCTTACTCTTGCACCGTCTTTATACTGTAATTGAGTTACAGGAACAATGTTAATCAATTCATCTGTTGTATTAAATTCAATAGAAACGTCTTTTTGATCAATAAACATCGGCTGAACCGGACGAACAAGAATTTGAATAGGTTTGTCCTCGAGAGACTCTTCTTCAAGTGAAGAAGTATCAATTTCTTCATCCAAATCATCAATGTCTAAATCATCAAAATCCATTTCCATTATAGTAACAATAGAAGTTTCTTTAGCTTTGATGCCTTTTGCAATAACTGTTCCGGCTTCAACAACAGCACCTTCTTCAACCTTAAGTTCAGATACACTCGGCAGTGTATGAACTTCACCCGGTCTTACTGTTACTTCATGTATAACATCATTGAATTCTTTGAATTCAACAATACCGTCTATATGGCAGTAAACATCTTTTACAACTTCAGTTCCGGCTGTAACAAAAGTACCGTTATCAACCATTCTGAGTGAAGAGTCTTTGTTAACCTGATGAACTTCTTCCGGAACAAATACGATATTACCGGGTTTTGTAACAATCTGGTTATCATCAACTTCGATATCTACATATTTGATTTCACCTGAAGATGATACAGAACATTCATCATCAACAAGTTCTGCAATAATCATGCCGTTTTCAACAGTTGTATCAATCGGAGCTTTTACGATATATTTTTCACCTGTTTTCTTAACTGTCCACAATTGTTCTTTCTTAGTTTGTTCAAAAGAAGCATTTGAAGGAGTTAAAGATGCAATAACGATTGTAATTTCCTTACCTTGAACAATCTTATTAATTTTATTCTTGCCTGATTTAACAGCTTCAACAACTAAATCTTCAGCATAACGTACTTCACCGCCGTGTTCTGATATCATAATTGTTTCAGCTAACTTATCACCGGCTTTAACCTTCTGTTCATCTTTAACAAGAACTTTTGAACCGCCGGGAAGGTTATAAACATCACCGCCGATAATCCAAACAATACCGTTTTTGTTTGCGGTTCTTGAAATATTTCCCTGTCTGTCTTTCTTTTCATCAGCAACAAAATCTTCAAATAAAACAACACCTGACATATCAGCATTAATATCTTTTGTGGCTTTTTCTGTCAAACGTCCGCTGTCATTTGAGTTCGGCTTGTATTCAGCAAGTTTGAAGTTCTTATCAATCTTCATACCGTCTTCAAAGAAAACAGTAGCACCTGCTGGAATATGATAAGTTGTCGTTTTCTTGCTTTCTTTAACTTCAATATCAGCTTCATAGATAGAAACTCTAACTACATCACCGTGACGTGTTCTGAGTTCTCTTGTTTTAAGCTTAGAAGAAACAACTCCGCCTTCATTAGCATGAATTTCTCTTGTAGCTTCCTTAACACCTACCGCACCGCCTGTGTGGAATGTTCTCATGGTAAGCTGTGTACCGGGTTCACCAATTGACTGTGCTGCAATAATACCGATAGCTTCACCCACATCAACAAGTTTCTGGGTAGTCATTGCCCAGCCGTAGCATTTCTGGCAGACACCGTATTCTAGTCCGCAGGTTAAACCTGAACGAACTTTTAATTCCTGAAGGTTTAAGTGAGAAATCTTCTTAATATCTTTTCTGTCTAAAGTTGTGTTCTTAGCAACTAATAAAGTTTTTCCGTCCTCATCATATATATCTTGCGCAACTGTTCTTCCTAATAATCTGTCAATAAGAGGAACGATTATATTATCACCGTCGCATATAGGCTTCATATTGATGCATTTATCAGTTCCGCAATCAGCATCACGAATAATTACATCTTGAGCAACGTCAACAAGACGTCTTGTTAAGTATCCGGAGTCAGCAGTCTTAAGAGCTGTATCTACCAGACCTTTACGTGCACCGTATGATGAAATGATGTATTCAGTACAAGAAAGACCTTCTTTGAAGTTTGATGTAATCGGCAAGTCGATAATCTGCCCCTGCGCGTCTGCCATCAAGCCTCTCATACCAACAAGCTGTGATACCTGTGATAAGTTACCTCTTGCACC